>CAMBES010000095.1 GCA_945865855.1 Rhizobium sp. Q54
CGCAGTAAGAAAATCTAACGGTGGCACGGCTTTGATGTCTGCTGCTCAAAATGGCCACACAGAAATCGTTGCTGAATTATTGGCTCGAGGAGCTGATGTTAACTCAGCAAGATATGCTGGCCTCACGGCTTTGATGCTTGCTGCTGAAAATGGCCACACAGAAGTCGTTGCTCAATTATTGGATCAAGGAGCTGATGTTAACGCAGCAAGATCTAATGGCCACACGGCTTTGATGATTGCTGCTCTAAATGGCCACACAGAAATCTTCGCTAAATTATTGGCTCGAGGAGCTGATGTTAACGCAGCAAGGTTTGATGGCTTCACGGCTTTGATGTTTGCTGCTGACAAGGGTCACACAGAAATCGTCGCTGAATTATTGGCTCGAGGAGCTAATGTTAACGCAGCAGCAAGATCTGATGGCTTCACGGCTTTGATGCTTGCCGCTCAAAGTGGCCACGCAGAAACCGTTTCAGCTCTTCTATCTCGCGATGGTATAGATTGGCAAATAGTGCAGAATCAATTGAATCATCCAGAACTTCAAAACTTAAACAAAGGAGTCTCATTCCTTCTGGCAGTTACTCTTCCCGGGGGAGAGCCAAGAAATTCAATCATTACAAGTTTCAACCAAAGAAATCCCGACAACGCAATACAGCAAGAAAATAATGATATTTTAGGGGCTGGTCTTGAGGCTTATAAGAATCTTAAAGATCTCAAGTCTTCGCATGTCAGATATTTAACTGATCCAGATTCAGGTTTGGGTCTTTCAAAAGATAAAGTAGAGATTTCGGCAGATCAGAGATTTTTTTATTTATTGAACCATCAAGACGCTAGGCAAGAAGCATTAGCAAGAAACGATCTTGTTACGACCCTGGTTAGTGAATCAGCATCTTTGGCCATTAATTCTGGCTTTGGAGATGAAGATGCCTTGGGCCCCGTGAGAGGACTCAACCCAGAAGATTTCCATAAATTAATAACAAAAATTATTGATAGCGGTAAGGATGAAAGCGGTATCCCAAAATTGAAGGAATCGCTTGTTGTTGCCGCGTTACGGAAAGACAGAGAAGATCAAGCTTCTGCTTCTCCAGCCACAACCATAAGTAGCAGCTCAATAAAACCAGTGACTAAGGAAAATGGGGGAGTATCCCGTTCTTAGTTAAGCCAATATCAATGCCCGCTTCATTTTTTTGGCGGGAAGCTATCTGAATATTTACGCAGCAGGGTTTTTTGAGATGAGGTTATAATTTTGTCGGAGACTGATCCTGTGTTTAGGTAGCTCACTTGATGCCCCATTAATCAACGCCGCAACCATTCACCAAGAACAAGGATAAATCTTGTGATCCAGAGAAATGAGCTTTACCAAGAAAAACAACCGATGCACTGATGTCGATACCAATTCAAACCTAAACAAGAAATGATTGGCCCTTGCAGCCACAATCATTCACAAAGAGCTCTAAAAGTAACAAAATTGGCTAGAATATCGGCTGATCTTGCGAGAGAATTACAGTAAAAACTGAAGGAATTTTTTGGATTTGAAAAACTTAAAAAATCTCAGTTACGTGGTGAGGAATTTGTGGGTTATTCAGAGTGTTCTTAACTTAATTATCAGTAATCGACTGAAACAAAATACAACCCGCAAGCCGGCGCATTTAGTCCAGATTTTGTGCGATCTTTTGCCGCTAGAATCAACTTCATTTCTTCAGCAGAAATTTTCCCATGCCCTACATAAACCAGGGTTCCCACAATATTTCGCACCATATGATGAAGAAATGATTTTGCGCTGAAATCAAACGTAATTTCTTCACTATTTTGTGTAATTTCAATGCGATCTAGCGTCTTAATTGGCGATGAAGATTGGCACTGCGAATCGCGAAAAGATGTAAAATCATGCTGACCAACTAAAAATTTCGCAGCGTTTTTCATCGCTTCAACGTCGAGATTTCGCGCCACTTGCCACGCACGATTTCTTTCGAGAATTAATGGAGAGTAACGATTAATAATTCGGTAGCGATAATGACGTTTTTTACTAGAGAAACGTGCGTGAAAATTTTCATCAACTAACTCACAAATGCGAACCGATATATCTTCTCCGCGCAGATAATTATTGAGTCCGGCGAGCATGGCATAATCTAGAAATTTTTTCTTAAGATCAAAATGAACAACCTGCCCTAAAGCGTGAACTCCGGAATCTGTTCGACCTGAATAAATAATTTTTACCTCTTCTTGCGTTAAAGAAAAAATCGCCTTTTCTAAAACTTCCTCGATACCTTTTTGTGTGATGCAAGGCTGCCTCTGCAGGCCGCAATATTTCGATCCATCATATTCGATTGTAAGTTTGTAGCGCATTTTAAGACTGTTTTTCATCCCAAGCGAGGTGAATAATTTCATGAAATAGTTCGCTTCTGCTCACGATAAAAGAAAAAATAAATTACTAATGACCGAGCACATTTGGCTTCCCTACACACAAATGCAAAACCACTTGCCTCAACTTGAGGTTGTGGGCGCCGCTGGTTCAAAAATTTTTTTAAAAGACGGTCGTGTTTTAATCGACGGAATTTCTTCGTGGTGGGCAATGGCTCATGGCTATAATCACCCTCACCTAACTTCATCAATCGTCAAACAGGCAAAAATTTTACCTCATATCATGATGGCTGGATTTGCCACAGAGCCAACTTATACGTTGGCTGAAAGATTGTGCAAATTTACCAAGATGGATCGTGTATTTTTTTCTGATTCCGGTTCGGTGGCGATAGAAGTTGCGATGAAAATATCTTGGCAATTTCACTTGAATTGTGGATTGAAAGAAAAAACAAAATTTATTTCCTTCAAAAATTCTTATCACGGCGACACTACGGGTGCAATGTCTCTCGCCGATCTTTCTTTTGGAATGCACAAAAAATTTCAGAAAATTTTGCTGAATAATTTTTGTCTCGATCTGCCCAGAAATAAAAATGATCTCGATGTTTTTGAAGATTTTGTGAAAAAAAATAAAAAAATTCTCGCCGGAATTTTTATTGAACCTCTTGTTCAGTGCGCTGGCGGCATGATTTTTTATGAACCTGAAATTTTGCACGAAATTTTTATCATCGCCAAAAGACATGAGATACTTTTTATTGCCGATGAATGCGCCGTTGGATTTTATCGCACCGGGAAGAAATTTTCCTGTGATCATGCAAAAATTACGCCAGATATTTTAGTTATTAGTAAGGCCTTAACTGGAGGAACTGTTGGCCTCGCTGCAACTTTAACTTCTAAAAAAATCTTCGAAAAATTTTTGGGCAATTCACTCGATCTTGCTTTAATGCATGGCCCAACTTTTATGGGCAATCCTCTTGCTTGCGCTGCGGCGAATGCTTCGCTTGATTTATTCGAACAAGGAAATTACGCCGAAAAAACCGCAGCAATTGAAAAGATTTTACGTAAGGAATTACAAGATTTTAAAAACCCACGCGTTATCGGCGCTATTGGCGCTATTGACGTTGAAGGCAAATTCGAAAAAATTCTCGAACTGCGAAAAAAATTCATCGCTTCTGGAATTTTCTTGCGACCATTTGGTAGTTGTCTTTATCTAATGCCAGCACTCACAATCACCAAGTCTGATCTTAAAAAAATTACCAACTCAATCAAAGAAATTTTATGAAAATTGGCGTAACAGGAATTACCGGAAAAATGGGCAGAACCATTGCTGGCCTAGTTTTACAAGACTCAGTTGCTGAACTTATTTCAGCCTTCGCTCGTAAAAATTCCGGCGAAGATCTTGGTGAATTTTTAGGCTTCGAAAAAACAAACACTCAAACCACTTCCAACCTCGATCAATTTGTAAAAAGCTGTGACGCAATCATCGATTTTTCTTCACCGGCTTTAAGTTTAGAAATCGCCAAGAAATGCGCCGAGCAAAAGAAAGTATTGGTCTGCGGCACTACCGGATTTTCTGAAAATGAAAAACAACAATTCGCTTCGCACGCCAAAGACACGGTAATTATTTGGTCTTCAAACATGTCTCTTGGAGTGAATTTATTAATGAATCTCACCGAAAAAGTTGCCGGAATTTTGCACGAAGATTTCGATGTCGAGATCGTTGAAATGCACCACAAAAATAAGGTCGATGCCCCATCTGGAACCTCTCTATCTCTAGGTGCAGCAGTTGCGCAAGGTCGTCACATCGAACTACAAAAAAATGCTGTAATGGCGAGAGTTGGAAAAGATGCCAAAAGAAATAAAGGCGAAATCGGCTTCGCAACTCTACGCGGCGGCGATGTCATTGGCGATCACACTGTAATTTTTGCTGGAGATGGCGAACGTATCGAACTCACTCACAAAGCCTCTAGTCGCGATATTTTCGCCAAAGGCGCAATTCGTGCGGCAATTTGGGGAAGTGCCAAACAGCCCGGTTTTTACTCGATGCGCGACGTTCTTAGTTAAAAAAATTAAACTTTAGTGCAGTACTTATCTCAATTTCTGATTAGATTTTTTTCCTAAAAAGTTATTAATTTTTTTAATGACAATTTACGAAGAAGATTCATGTCGAATCAGTCAAATTTTTTCAAAAAACACAGCTCAGATTTTAAACTCAAAGTAACTCTAAAATATCCGTCGAAGAAACGCGTAATCGTAGAAATCTGTTTTGCTTGGAATTCAGAGAAAACAATATTCCAATTGGGTGACTCTCTTTAGAGCGACTATTGGCTCAGCACTTAACAAAAATTCAGCTTTTTACTAATCATAAAAATTCGAGAGCGTGAATAAAATGTTGAGCCAACCCAGGTTCTTTTTAGCCCCCTGCTATCTCACCTTACGTTAATTTCAGATGTATTTGACGTTTTGAAAAAGGTCTTCAACCGAAGCTTTTACCGAAGAAAATTGCTTATTCCTCTTATTTTGTTTGTTCGAAAGCGGATGTTTGAATTTGGCTTTATTGGTGATCACTTAGAAGATTTTTTGTTGCCTGCAGGATTGTTTGAGAACTTGATCGTCATAGTCTTTATCTCCAAAAACAGCTTACTCTTCGCCACGAAGAGGATCGTAAGTTTTGACGGAGTAATGCTATTTAGCATTTGTTGTCACAATACTATGAACCAATGCCTTACCCCGCGATTGAACACCAATGCGAGCCTTCACTCCAAAATACCATTGGTTGTTTTTTTCGGTAAAGCTCATTTCTGGATCACAAGATTTATCCTTGTTCTTGGTGATGTTTGCAGCGTTGATTAATGAGTCATCAAGCGATGTCACTAAATACGAAATCAATCTCCAAAAACTATAACCTCATCTCAAAAACTCTGCTGCGTAAATATCCAGATAATTTCCCGCCAAAGAGATGAAGCGGGAATTGATCTTGGTTTAGCTAAGAACGGGATGCCGCCCCATTTTCCTGAGTCACTGGTTTTATTGAGCTGTTACTTATGGTTGTGGCTGGAGAAGCAGAAGCTTGATTTTTTCTGTCTTCCCGTAACGTGGCAACAAGAAGCGAGTTTTTCAATTTTGGGATGCCTC
>CAMBES010000096.1 GCA_945865855.1 Rhizobium sp. Q54
CTTGACTAGCAAGGGCTAATAGAATGATAAGGGATGAGAATATTTTAGTCACAGCGTCTCAATTAAAATATTATTGTTAGTATAAACGCAGAGATCTGCGGCAATTTTCATTGAACGCTTCACGATTTCTTCCGCCGAAAGCTCTTCGATTGAACTCAGTGCCCGCGCGGCGGCAAGAGCAAAATTTCCTCCAGAACCAATTCCAGCAATTCCATCTTCCGGATCAAGAACGTCACCATTCCCGGTGAGTATCAGCGAGGTATTTTTGTCGACGACAATCATCATTGCCTCGAGACGACGCAAATATTTATCGGTGCGCCAATCCTTCGCCAGCTCAACGCAGGCGCGCATCAATTGATTTGGATATTGCTCTAATTTTGATTCAAGACGTTCAAATAAAGTAAAAGTATCTGCCGTCGCACCAGCAAATCCGCCAATAATCGAGCCATCGCCAAGCTTGCGAATTTTTTTTGCATTTGATTTGAGCACGGTTTGACCCAAAGAAACCTGGCCGTCGCCAGCAATTGCAACCTTGCCATTTTTACGCACCGAAAGAATTGTCGTGCCGTAAAGTTTTGAAGAATCTCGGTGATCTAACATTGTGATTTTTTTGAATTTCTGAATTGAACAAAAAACTAGATCTAAAATCTAAAACAATGAAGACACAAAAATCCTACAAAAATCTTACGATAATTTTCTTTCTTGGAATTTCCTCTGGATTACCGATAGCACTTATTCTTTCGACCCTAAAAGCGCTTCTGGTCGACAAGGGTTTTGACTTAAAAACAATCGGATTTTTTTCGCTAGTCAGTCTGCCCTACACTTTAAAAATTTTTTTCGCGCCACTGATTGATTCATTTTCACTGCCAATTCTCACTAGAATTTTTGGACAAAGAAGATCTTGGATAATTTTCACACAGATACTTTTGGCGATCTTTATTTTCTCGCTTGGCACCGCCGCGATCACTTCTTCTCTAAGCGCAATAGCTGTTTTTGCTTTTTTAGTTGGACTCTCTTCTGCCAGTCAAGACATCGTAATTGACGGCTACCGAATTGAGTTAATCGAAAAAGAAAATCAGGGCTTTGCTTCGAGTTCTTACGTTTACGGCTACAATATTGGAATGCTCATCTCTGGCGCGGGAGCCCTTGCCCTTGCTGACTTAATCAGCTGGGACATAGTTTATTTTTTAATGTCGATCTCGATTGCGCTCTGCATCCTAATCGTCCTTTTCGCCGACGAAACACGCAAAGATTGGCAGCCCAAAAAATATAATTTTTTGTCCTGGAGTAAAAATTACGTAATCGCTCCATTCATTGATTTTACTAAGCGCGAACAGTGGTACATAATTTTTGCCTTTGTGATTTTCTTCAAACTCGGCGATGCTTTCGCTGGAAATTTGACTCTACCATTTCTGCTCGAAATTGGTTTTAGTAAACTTGAAATCGCTAAAATAGTAAAAACTTTTGGACTCTTTGCGACCCTGTTTGGCGTTCTTGCCGGCGGATTTTTAGTAAAAAAATTTGGAATCGTAAAATCACTTTGGGTCGCCGGTGTAATGCAAATGCTGTCCAATCTTACCTTCGCTTATTTATCGAAAATTGGCTATGATCCTTCGCTTCTTTATCTCGTGGTTTTTGCCGAAAATTTCAGCAGCGGAATCGGAAATTCAGTCTTCGTCGCCTACCTCAGCGGACTCTGCAACATCGCCTTCAGCGCCACGCAATATGCAATTCTATCTTCACTCGCAACCTTCGCTCGAAGCACATTAACCGCCAGCGCCGGAGTTTTTGCGCAGTCTCTTGGTTGGTACGCATTTTTCATTTTCTCAACTATTCTGGCCGTGCCCGGATTGATATTTTTACTCTGGCTGACCGTAAAAAAATCCAAAGAAAACTGACGCGATTTTTTCATTTTGAATCCAATTCAAATAAATAATTTGCGGCGAAATTAGGATAATTTTTGAGATTAGTTGATGCAGATAAATAAGGTAAAAAACTCCCGAGAAAAACAGCTGATCTCTTTTAATTAATAGAGCTAAATAACAGCAAGCTTTCCATTTTTTTCACCTCGTCTCGCAATCTTGCGGCCTTTTCAAAATCAAGATCCGCCGCCGCTCTCAACATTTCTTTTTTGAGACTTTCAATGTCGCGATCGGTTGGAATTTTTCCGGATCTTTCTTCTTTTTCTTCACCAGATTTTTTGCTGTAAAGATTCGACAAGGCTGAGCCAAAAGATTTTTTTGTTGTCGTTGGCGTGATTCCATTTTTCTCGTTGTGAGCCATTTGAATTTGTCTACGACGCTCTGTCTCGCCTAGTGCCGCCTTGATCGATTTCGTTTCTTTGTCGGCGTAAAGAATCACTTTGCTTTCGGAATTTCGCGCGGCGCGGCCGATTGTTTGAATCAGCGAAGTTTCATTGCGCAAGAATCCTTCTTTGTCGGCGTCAAGAATTGCCATTAGCGCACATTCAGGAATATCAAGACCTTCGCGCAAAAGATTTACGCCAATTAGGCAGTCATATTTTCCTAAACGTAAATCTTGGATGATCTCGATGCGATCAAGCGTATCAACGTCGGAATGCATGTAGACAACTTTGATTCCGGCTTCACTAAAATAATCAGTAAGATCTTCCGACATTTTTTTAGTCAGAGTTGTAACTAAAGTACGAAAGCCGCGAGCCGTTGTGGCTCTTACTTCTATAAGCAAATCTGCGACTTGATTTTTTGCTGGACGAATTTCGCAAATTGGGTCAAGCAATCCTGTCGGACGAATAATTTGCTGAATAATTTCGCCGTCATTTTTGGCTAATTCATATTTCCCTGGAGTGGCTGAAACGTAGATTGTTTGTGGCTTGAAGCTCTCCCATTCCGAAAATTTTAACGGACGATTGTCGCGCGCTGAAGGCAGGCGAAATCCAAAATCAACCAAGTTGGCTTTGCGCGCCGAGTCGCCTTTATACATTCCGTCAACTTGCGTAACTGAGACGTGACTTTCATCGACAAAAAGCAGTGCGTCTTTTGGTAAATATTCAAACAAAGTCGGTGGTGGCGCGCCAGCCGGGCGGCCAGTTAGATAGCGCGAATAATTTTCAATCCCTTTGCACGAACCAACGGTGAGCATCATTTCCATGTCGTAAGTGGTGCGCTGATTCAATCGTTGCGCTTCAACAAGCTTGCCCTGCTCTTCCAAATCTTTAACGCGAATCGCCAGATCATTTTTAATATTAAAGATCGAAGCACGCAGAGTTTCGGCCGGAGTTACGTAGTGCGAAGAAGGGTAAAGCGCGATTGAATCAAGCTTACGAAAAGTCTCGCCCGTGAGCGGATCAAACTCGGTAATTTCTTCAATCTCGTCACCAAACATCGAGATGCGCCAAGCGCGCTCGTCTTCGTGCGACGGAAAAACATCCACCGTGTCGCCCTGCACGCGGAAGCTACAGCGCTCGAAGGCGATGTCGTTACGCTCATACTGCAAATCAACGAGTCGCAGCAAAAGTTTTTGCCGATTAATTTCTTCACCAACCTTCAGCCGCAAAACCATCGTCGAATAAAATTCCGGCGAGCCAATACCGTAAATGCAAGAGACTGAAGCGATTACGATTGTGTCGCGACGCTCAAACAATGCGCGGGTTGCAACGTGGCGCAGCCGATCAATTTGTTCGTTAATTGCAGAATCTTTTTCGATGTAAGTGTCGGTGCGCGCAATGTAAGCCTCGGGCTGGTAGTAATCGTAAAATGACACAAAATACCCGATTTCATTCTCTGGAAAAAATTCCTTCATCTCACCGTAAAGTTGTGCCGCAAGAGTCTTGTTATGGGCCATAATCATCGCCGGCCGCTGCGTGCGCTGAATAATATTCGCCATCGTGAAAGTTTTCCCCGAGCCAGTAACGCCAAGCAAAACCTGATCTTTTTTATTTTTCTCAAGACCCTGAACAAGCTTATCAATCGCCTGCGGCTGATCGCCAGCTGGAGAGAATGGGGAGTGGAGTTTGAATTTTTGGGACATCTTAAATTTATTTTTGCATCGCAACGTAAGGCGTCAGATCTGTTCTGATCAACATATCCGGGACCTCTAACTCTTCAAGCAAACTAAACGCACCGAGAGCCCCTTTGACTGATTCCTTAGAAATAAGAGGGATCCTGAATTCACGCTTATAGTCCCTACCTACACCTGATCCAAAAATATTTTCTCTCACGAGCCTAGATAGCTCGTTATAAATTATCCTTTCAGACCTTTTGTTCCCTTCGAAATTCGTAACAAAACAACCTTTGCGCCATTTAATATTCCTTAGATTGATCAACTTATTATTCGCAGGATCAAAGCCATATCCCAGGATGTAGATCATGCACCAAGACCCATTATAAAATAAGTCTGTAATCACTTTTTTTATCTCCGATCTCTCGTGCCCAATTACACAAATATCGTTCAGCAATTCAGTAACGACCTGCGACTCTTTTTTATCTTTCTCCTCTGCATTTTTATCTTTCTCCTCTACATCCGTCTGTTCCAAAATTTTTTCTACCAACGACGAAACCCTTGCTGTCAGGATCTCTGGATCCTCGGATAGAATAGTTTTCATATAAAAAGCTTTAGCTTCTGTTTTGCTAAAATCATCAAATCCCAAATTTTTGCATTTGCTGTAATCACCCCCATTTACAACCTCTCGCCAATCGCCAATCCGCCCGTAAACATGTGTAATTATTGTTTCTGCAATAATTTTAAGCGCCTGCTCTTTCTCTGCCTTTCCATGAAAATTATCTTGGATTCTTTTCCACAAAAACAGCTCGAGAGAAATATCGTAGTTGAAGGTGACTATCCTGAAAATTGCATCTTCTAGCTTCTTAATTTTGTCCGCATCAGTGGAACAATTACGCAATTCCAATTCGATCAACTGCCAAATAGAGAAATACCAATTGTTTTTAAATCGGTCCGAAAAGGCTTCGCTGTAAGTTGTGCAAACTCGTAAAATTGAAACTATCAGGGCCTTTAAAATGAGCTTTTCTTCCGGAGAATTAATCCCAGAAATATAAGCGTCGATGCTGCTTGGATTGGCTGAAATTAGTTTTTTTAATGTAACTTTAATCCTTTGGACACATTGAGGAACCCCTCCCCCTCCTGACTGGTTATTGGGACGGAACTTTTTTGCCGATAAAATCTTCTCTGCAATCTCCACAAATTGAACTCCCGTCGGGTAAAGCCCACAATCAACCGATGCGCCAGCTCCTAAAATTATCAATCTATTCATCTTTACTCATCTATGGTCGGTCAAAAAACATGGAGCGGGTGAAGGGAATCGAACCCTCACGGCCAGCTTGGAAGGCTGGAACTCTACCGTTGAGCTACACCCGCATTTTTGTTTGTGGTGGAGAGGGCTGGATTTGAACCAGCGAACGCTTGCGCGGACAGATTTACAGTCTGTTGCC
>CAMBES010000097.1 GCA_945865855.1 Rhizobium sp. Q54
AGAATTTTTTGGTAAGTTATTTTTAGATTAAATTTACCAATCAAAAACTTGTAAGTGAGTGCAAACAGGGCCACATAAAGAGCCAAAGCTGATGGAATCAAAGTCAGCGCGAAGGGAATTAGCCAGGCAAATTGCTTAGCATCAACAAGAAGAGAGATTGAAATCCAATAAATTCCAGCAAGAAAATGTCCGAATCCAAAAGCAAATCCCAGCCAAAAAATTTCTTTTTTCTGCTCAATTTTATCGAGTAGAAAATAAAAAACTGAGAAGGAAATTATTGCCGCTGGAAAGAAGTGAAATGGCGCGAAAGCAAGTGCAGCAAAAGCCCCGACAAATAGAGAAATAACTTTTTTATTTGCGAACATAGATTTCAAAATCATGCAGAACCTGTTTTTTTGATTTGGTGACTTGGTCAAAAATACTTGGCTTCACGCCAGTAATAAGCGGAATATTTTTCATCACCTCAACCTCACGATCAATGATCACATGATTTTCGAAACGAAAATTTTTGAAGAAAAATTTTCTAAAACTCTGATCAAGAAAATAATATTCCAATGAGCCAATAAGACAGCGGTCTTTCTTGTTTAAAATGTCTTGAGTGTTGCTGACAAAAACTATTTTAGTCTGCGGATTTTTTAACGCAGCTCTGATGTCATCGAAAAGATAATAACTAACAAAAATTCTATCTCGATTCTCGATGTTAAACATTGAACTATTGCCAGCAGATCCAGAATTAGCCTGCATCGAAGCAATGTGAAATTTTTGAAGATTTTCTTTATGCAGATAATTTAATCGTGAAAAATTAAAATCATTACCCATTGAAATCATTAATGTTCCATCCTCTTTTGCCGGCGCAAATTCTTTAGCGTAGTAATTAATCATGTCAGACATCTTGTTGGGAAAGCTGTAATTATCTTTGTGAACCACCGACTCAACCGCGCTATAAAGATAAAGTTGAAACAAACTCGAGATCGAAGCGGTAATTAAAAAAATGGAAAAAACTGAAAATTTTTTAGAAATTTTTGCGTAAATTTTTCTCTCATAAAAAAACAAAATCCCGAACAAGGCAGTGAGATTAAATGCGATATAAGGCCAAGCACCGTAATACTTCATCACCATCACAGCTAAGAAAAGTAGTGCCAAGTAAATCAGCAAAATTCTTGGATGACTAATCAAAATAATCGGCGCAATAAGCCACCAAGAGCTGACGAATCCACTTAAACCAAAAATTGCCGCAGGGAAAATTCCCAAATCAAAAAGTGGAAGAAAAAGCAGTAAGATGATGATAAATTTATTCTCAGAAAAAATTATTTTTCTTGAGGCGATTAAGTCGGAAGTAAACTTCAAAACACAGATAGCGCTAACGGCGTAAAAAATTACCGATTGGTCGATTGTCATCGCATTCTCTAGAATGAAGAGCAGCAGAGATGTAGAGAAAAAAAGCAGCAAAATCTTGTCATTCTCATCTGTTTTTAAGCGTGAAAAAATCAAAAGACTAAAAACAAAAGGCCCGATATGGGCAGCAATTAATCGTAAAAAATTTCCTAAAAAAATCGCATTATCTTTGTAAGGACCATAAATCTTTGCCCACATCGGCACCATGAATTCAAAAAATTCCGGCATGAATTTTAGCATCCAGACTAAGTAGTATGTGTAAATCAGCGCAGCGAGCAACTTATCAAATTCAAAGAAAAAACTAACTGATTTTTTTTGCCAAAATTTGTAAAGCTCAATTGCTAGCGGAAAAATTAAGTAGTGAGGCTTGAAGCATGGCATCAGGCCAATCAAACATCCGCGAGCAATTAAATCTTTCTTAGAAAAACTTAATCGCCGTGGAAATGAGTAAGAAATATACGGAAATAGTAACAAAAGCAGAAAACTGGTTTTTGTGCCAAATTCGCCCATTTGTAAGGCAATCGGTCGCAGAAAAAATCCCAAAAAATATCCGATGATGATCAGATTGTAATGCGCCCTATTTTGATAAATTTCGCTTTGCGCCAGAATTTTTGCCGACCAAGAAATTGATGCTAAAGCGAGTAAATTAATGGCGATTTCAGAAGTGATGATTGGATCAATATGAAGCAGTGCGGAAAGTCGATATTCGAGGGCGTAAAAATAAAACGAGATCGGAAAATTACTCTCAAAAAAGTCGTAATAATATCTTTTTCCTTCCGCGACTTTTTTGCCGAGACTCAAATAAATTCCGGTATCTGGACCAATATCGATCAGAGAACGCAAAAAAATGCTGAGCAAAAAAATCACTGCACATGGGATAAAAAGTGATTTATTTTCTAATGTAAACTTCCGCATCGCGATCAATTTCTTCTTGGCCTCCCGATAATTTAGTTATCTCGGTAATTCTAGTAAGAAAAACATAATTCTCTAAAAATATTTTTTTAAATTCTGCATCGTGAAAATAATATTCGAGAAACTTAATTGAGCATTTTTTGTCATCTATCTTGGGCAAGTTTTCGACAAAAACTAATTTATTATTCGGAGATTTTAATTGCCCCTTTAGCCTAGATATTACGTATTCTGAGTCAGTTTTATTGTTACCGTTAATCTGTTTAAAAAGAGATCCATATTGTAAGAAGGGAAGTTCATTTTTTTTACCAGCATATGTAATCATGGGATAAGTTCCTGGAATTCCTGGGGAGATAGAAACAATCGATTCGTTTTTCTTGCTGTAATGCTTGATCACCTTAACTATCTCTGAAGTAAAATGATTCGGCGAGTTGAATTTATAATATTGGTGATAGATTTTTAGATCAAAAATTGATGCGATATAAAAACTAATTAAGTAAGACAAAACAAAAAAAACCGAGTAAGCAGAGAGTCGCGACAGTTCTTTCTTTTGATAAAATTTCTGGCCCATAAACAGAATAAAAACCAGAATAATTGCGGAAACTGCAAGGGAAATTCCCACTAAATCTGAGTTTAGTAACGAAAAAAACGTAAGTAGTGCAAGAAAAATAAAACAAAGCTTTTCGTCGCGATTAATTTTTTTCCAAATAATCGGGAGAAATATCATCCAAAAACACGAAACATTTGTTAAAACTAAGAAAGTGCTTACTGGATCAACTTGCGGTAAAAATAAAATTGAAGCCAAAATAAATCCGTCGCGACGCCAATTAACAAAATGATTTCTGCATAAAAAAAGAATCGTCAAAGCAATCAGCGGTAGAGACAAAGAATAGAAAACAAAACGTTGATCAGGCCCGGCGATCAATTCTAACAATACTAAAAAAGCAGCGGCGCCAATTGATAAAAATAAACGGCGCGCAATCTCTTCTTTTTTTAGTAAATCGAAGCAGAGAATTATTAGCAAAAAAATCGGGAATAGATCGCGAGTAAATATGTAAATGGCACGATTGGAAGAATTGCCGTAGTAAGCTGAAGCAAGATTTGAAATATTGCTGATATAGTCAGGAAAAAATCGAAAAAGAGTAAATAAATAAAAAATCAGCAGGGCCAAAGTGATGTAATTTCTTAAGCAAAAAACAGAGAAAAAACTGCGCAGTTTGAGCATTTTTGCCAACTCAAAAGTGATGACAAAAATCCCATAATGTGGCTTAAGACAGAAAAGCAATGCAGCTAAAATGCCGATTAAAATTTGATCGGATTTTTTGAGACTCGCTTCATCAAGTAAATGATAAGAAATATAAGGAAGAACAACGGCAAGCAGGTATGTTGTTTTGGTGCCGAATTCATTGAACTGCAGAGTAAAAACACGCCAGAAAAATCCAGCAGCGAAAGTCAGAATGATTAAATTTAAAACAGTCGGATCCTTTGTAAATTCTGATCGCATAAGAATTCGACTCGAAGAATAAATCGATAGAATTCCAAGCAAATTCCAAAAAATTTCTGCGCTAGCGATTTGGTTAAAATCAAAAAACTTAGCTAATAAAACCGGAATCATCGTCAGCAAAAAATTCAGCGGTAAATTAGACTCGAAGAAATCGTAATAATATTTACCGCCAGCAAGCATTTTTTCGGCGATTTCTAAATAGGTTGCAGAATCATGCCCTAAATCACGAGATGATTGAGCTAAAATACTTGTTGCAATGATGAATATCGAGCCAAGTAAAGCGGTGGGTTTAGCCGCAAAAACCTTGCCACAAAAAGCAAAAAATCTGATTAATTTTTTCATCAAAAATTCTTCGATTTTTTTACCAAAAATCAGGCGTTTTTCTTCAATAATTTTTTGGATTTCTAGTGCGTCGAATTGCATGATTGAATGTTGTGCTTAGAAAGATCGGCAAATCAGAAAACTAAAATTAAAATTTAAAATGACGAAACAAATCACAGTTGCTTACGGGGATGGCATTGGTCCGGAAATCATGGACAGCACTTTAGAAATTTTGCGTGAGGCTGGCTCAAATATTGAAATCAACATCATCGAAGTTGGCAAAAATATTTATGAAAAAGGCTTCAACTCTGGCTTGATGCCATCGGCTTTTGAGAATTTGAATAGCACTCGTGTTTTGCTCAAAGCGCCAATTACTACTCCGCAAGGCGGTGGTTACAAAAGTCTAAATGTGACTCTGCGCAAAAAATTAGGACTCTTCGCTAATGTTCGTCCTATTTCGTCATTTCATCCTTTCATCACTACAAAATTTCCAAAGATGGATGTGGTTATCGTCCGTGAAAATGAAGAGGATCTCTACGCTGGAATTGAATATCGTCAAACCGATCAAACTTACGAGTGCTTAAAACTCGTGACTCGCGAGGGTTGTGAAAAAATTGTTCGTTACGCTTTCGAATATGCCGTCGCCAATAATCGCAAGAAGGTCAGCTGTTTTTCCAAGGACAATATCATGAAAATGACCGACGGCACTTTTCATAAAGTTTTTGACGAAATCGCGAAGGAATATCCCGAAATTAAAAATGATCACTACATCATAGACATAGGAACTGCGCGCCTTGCCGCTAAGCCAGAAATTTTTGACGTGATTGTAACGATGAATCTTTACGGCGATATTATTTCTGACGTAGTCGCTGAAACCTCTGGTTCTGTGGGCCTAGCCGGATCAGCAAATATCGGTAAAGATTATGCCATGTTCGAAGCAATACATGGATCCGCGCCAGACATAGCTGGGCAAGATATCGCTAATCCAACTGGCTTGATTCACGCCGCGGTAATGATGTTAGTTCACCTCGGTCAAAATGAGGTGGCGATCAAAATAAGAAATGCTCTCTACAAAACAATTGAGGATGGCACTCACACTGCCGACATTTACAATGCCGCGACCAGTAAAAAGAAAGTTGGCACGAAAGAATTTACCTTTGCGGTGATTGAGAATTTAGGTAAAAAGCCAAGCCAGTTAGCAGAGCTAAT
>CAMBES010000098.1 GCA_945865855.1 Rhizobium sp. Q54
AAGCCATCTCAGTTCAGATTGAGGGCTGCAACTCGCCCTCATGAAGTTGGAATTGCTAGTAATCGTGGATCAGCATGCCACGGTGAATACGTTCTCGGGTCTTGTACACACTGCCCGTCAAGCCATGGAAGCTGTTTCTACCTGAATAGAGTGAGCTAACCGCAAGGAGGTAGCTCTACACGGTAGGAGGGGTGACTGGGGTTAAGTCGTAACAAGGTAGCAGTAGGGGAACCTGCGGCTGGATTACCTCCTTAGAGAACTGAAGTCAGTCTTCGGATTGACTTCCATTAAAGTGACTGTTCACGCAGTCATTCTCAAAAAACAAACGTGGACGGGGCTATCGTCTTTATTTTTCTTATTTACAGATTCTAGACCATGTCAAGCTGCAAGGCATGGTCACTAGAATCTTACATGCTGGCGACTCTTCCAAACACCCCTCCTCCTTATTCTGATTATCCCGTCCAAAAATTCCTACAAAGCAATTTAGGGCTAAAAGATTTCCTGCAACTTCCTAAAAACGCTGTTTGTGATTTTTAGCCCAGGAGGCAACAGGACTAGCAACATATGAGTCTTTATTCTTAGAACTTGCCGCGCATCTGCATAATTACGACAACTCCTCAAGAAAATAAAAACTTACTGGTATGTCGCAAAAGAAGATTTTGTATCCGCAGGAAAATCCAAAATTTCTTAGTCACAAAACCAACGACATTATAATATCTAATAGCTAGGCAAAAATTATAGATGGACTTACGAAAAACGGAGAGGGATTTTTCAATCCTCTACAAGAATTTTTTTGATCGTGGTTTTTAACTCCGCTACAGAGGCTGCTCCACCTCCTTTGGCTGAATGTAACTTGACGATTAATAAAGCTTTTGGATGCGCTTCAAGAACAACAAAAATAAATCCGCTTGCAGCTACAAAGCCTTGCAGAATCTAGTCAAAATACAATTTTATTTCGCGGGGGAACGGTGATTTTTTTTAATTCTAATAGAATCGAAACTCTGCAAGAGCTGCCCCACAAAATCATGCGGGGGATTAAATTCTAAAGTCCTCTCCGAGATAAACTTTTCGCGTTTCTTCATGTTCAATTATCTCATCTTTCGAGCCAGAAGTTAGGATCATTCCATCATAAACAATGTAAGCTCGATCCACGATTGATAGGGTTTCGCGTACATTATGATCGGTGATCAAGACTCCAATTCCACGATCTTTTAAATGCATCACCATTTGACGAATGTCATTGACTGCGATTGGATCTACACCAGCAAAAGGCTCGTCTAGCAAGATGAATGAAGGGTTAGTGGCTAATGCGCGAGCAATCTCCACCCTTCTTCTCTCCCCTCCCGAAAGTGCTAACGCGAGCGATTTGCGAATGTGATTAATTGAGAATTCTGTCAGCAATTCTTCTAACTTTTCTTTGCGCTTAATCTCGTTGGCTTCGGTTATTTCAAGGATAGAGTAAATATTTTCTTCAACCGTCATGCCGCGAAAAATCGAAGCCTCTTGCGGCAAATAACCAAGTCCTAAGCGGGCGCGGTGATACATCGGCATGTGCGTAATATCGAGCTGGTCGAGAAAAATATTTCCAGAATCCGCTTTAACTAGACCAACCATCATGTAAAAACAGGTGGTCTTGCCCGCGCCATTAGGACCAAGCAGACCCACAACTTCGCCCCGCCCTATTTTTAAACTCACGTCACGAATTACGGTTTTTTTGCCATAAGATTTTTGTAAATTTGTCGCACTTAATACTTTATTGCTCATATTGCATCTTCGATTTTTTTGCTTCGCCAGCATCGCTGCCAAGGATAACTACTACTCTTTTATCTCCTCCATTGCCGGCGATCGATGTTTCATCTTTCTTACCTAGGAATCGACCTTTTTTTGTTGTTAAATCATAAAGAAATTTATCCCCACTCGCAATTGATGTGCCATTATTTATGATCACATTTTTCTCCAAAACGAAGACGTTTTTTTGTGGATCATAAAAACCCGCATCGCCACTTCCAATAAATTCTTCACTAAAAATTTTAACATTTTCTTTGGCTTCAATTTTTTTGATTTTTGATTTTTTAGAATCTTGTCCGACTTTATCTTCTTCGTAAAACACAGTCATTTTTTGCGCGAGCAAACTACTGTCATTTTTCTCGACCACAACATTGTTTAAAAAATTTACTTCTTGAGATTTGCGCTTGATGTCGATTATGTCAGACCTTATTCTAGCCGGAGAGCCCTTTATTGTTGAGGCTTCACACACTTCCGAGGTAACTAAATTAAAAATTATGCAGATCGCTAAAAAACGTTTCACCTTCTTTATTATTGGTTGCGCGGTTATTCTTTTTATTGTGCTTCAAGCTAGCAGGAACATAGGCGCGAGTGACGTAACAAGATTTAATCGCGATCTAAAAAACTACAACGCCAAATTACAAATCTTTGATCGAGACTCGAAACTCGTGGCTAGTTTCAAGATCGCAATCGCTAAAAGCGATGATCAAAAAATGTACGGATTGATGAATCTTGATAATCTTCCCAAAGATCACGGGATGCTTTTTCCATTCAGAGAGAGCCAAGTGATTAACATGTGGATGAAAAATACCAAAATTCCACTCGATATTATTTTCATTGATGACGATGACGAAATTTCCATAATTAAAAATGACGCCAAGACAAATTCTCTCGAACTAATTTCCTCAGAAAAAGAAGCAAAATATGTTCTTGAGATCAATGCCGGCCTAGCAAAAGAATTTGGAATAGAAGCGAGACAAAAAGTGCAAATTTTAAATTAATGAAAACTATTCAGCTTGCGAGACCAGAATATTTAAAGCTCAATAAGATTCTTGGTCTATTGTTTATCTTTGCTCTACTCACCTCCTGCTCTAAAAAAGAAAATGAAAAAACCAACGCCGAAGCTTCTTATGTCGAGGCAATGAAGCTGTTGAAAAAAAAAGACTATTCTGAAGCTGCTACTGAATTTGAAAAAATTGATGACGATTTCCCTTTTTCAAAATGGGCGCTAAAGGCTCAGACAATGGCAACTTATGCGCGTTATAAAAACGAAGATTATATAAAGCTGGTTGCTAATGTTGATGATTTTTTGCGCTTAAATCCATCTAGCGAATATGTGCCCTACATGATCTATATGAAAGGCCTGACTTACTACAATCAAATTACTGATATTGAGCGAGCTCAGGATAATGCTCAGCAAGCTTCTTCTATTTTTCGCGAGCTAATTGCTCGTTTTTCACAAACAGACTATGCTGATGATGCGAAAGGAAAATTATCTTTCATTGATGAGCATTTAGCTGGGGCAAAAATGGCGATCGGTCGCTATCAAATCGCATCTCGTAATTATGTTGGGGCAGTTATTAGTTTTAATGAGGTTCTGTCTCGTTACCGCTATACCAAACAAACTCCTGAGGCTTATTTTCGTCTTGTTGAGATTTATTATAAAATTGGCCTAAAAGAAGAAGGGAAGAAAGCCAAACAAAAGTTGCAGCAAAAATTCCCAGATGATTATTGGGCCAAAATTTCTACAAAAATCACCCCAGATAAATTGCAATAAACCCGAATTTCCAATGATCATTAATTAATTTGCCCCGAACTGCCTCCGCGCTCTTTATCTCACTGCTTTAGCAAGAATTTTCCCCGCTGTTTTTTACCAGAAATTAATATGGAAGAGGTTCCCTATAAATTACATCATCTCTTACTAGCTTCAGGAATAAGCTCGGTTCTGAGCTTTTCGCTAACTGTTTCCATGGCCGTCAATCAGAAGCGGTAAAAGTTAAAGACCTCAAAAAGGTTATCATCGATAACACTGTGCTCCAAAGAACATCGAATTTCTTGCCACTCCAAGCTTTACAACAAATCTTAGAAAGATTAGTAAAGCTTGCAGCGGGGCCCTCGACGCTCTTCATCAAAACCCTTCTGCGTCAATCTCTGGATATATTCGTATCAAACAAATTAGACGAGCGAATAAGTCCCGCTAAAAGTCTCAAAACAATCTTTGGCAGAGTGGCTCGTGGTTTAGAGTGTAGAATAAACTCAAGTCAAAGAGCTGGTTATTCAGCAAAAAATCTTACTGAAATCTTCACTTCAATTCTCAATCAAAACCAAGACAGTCCTGACCCAGGAAAGAAAAAGTAAGAACAAGCTTTATTCTCTTCACGAAACAGAGGACTCCATTGCATCACCAAAGGCAAGGTGCGTACGCGCATAAGTCAGCATTAGAATCGGCAGAAAATTACCGGGTAAAATTAAAAATAGTCTTGGCAGATCGTAATTCAGATGATCCACTCGAAAATCACGCCAAAGTCTTCATCTCTGTTCAGAGTAGAGGCGTCACAACAACAATCAAAAAAATCTTAAAAGAGGATCGGCAATTGAGCCAATGATTGGACACATGAAGCAAGAAGGAAAGCTAGGGCTTTGCAGGCTTAAAAGGATTGTTGGCGATCAATTAAACGCACTGCTGACAGGAGTTGGACACAATCTCCGACTGATTCTGAAACACATCAGAAAACTACTGAAGTTCAGAAAGCTAAAGAATTTTTTACTAAAAATTTATCGAGTTAGGAGTTGTTAGTTTGGAGAGTGGGTTCTTCAGTGCGGACTTTTTATTATCAGCATCAAGACCGGGTAGAATATTATTTTTAGAATTCATTTTTCTCCTTAAATTTTTTTGTTAATGCAGTTACATTGCTTTAGTATACCACATACTGGCATTGTTCATATTCATAGTTTGAAGTAACGAAAATTTCCGCATATCATGATCACTGCAAACAACCAAAATTTGCTGAATTTTCTTTTTGACACCCATATTTTTACTTTTCTTTCAGATTGCTGCGTAAGTTATAAGAAATTCGTTTTAGCTCCATTGATGCGCGATACAATAAACCCCTAGTAATCAATGTAAAAATTTGTTTTGGTGCAATAATTGCTCTATACAATAAACCCCCCCCCCTAGGCATCCATTGCTTATTTGGCATTTGTATCATGCCGCCTTGATATCCAGCAGTGAGACAAATCGAATTCCAATATCTCATTTTATCAGTACCGAAAGTAAAACAGAGAATCATAACTGGATGTTCCGAACGCCCTGGTTTCGTAGAGTGAATAAATTTATCACCAAATAAAATTCCCTTACCAACTTGGTAATTATACTCTCGAACTTGTCCATAAATGTCATAATATAACAATCCAAACCCATCTGAATTATCTGTGATTGGAGTCATAAAAGTGAATGCTTGATTTTTAGTATTAATCCAATCTTCATGAAAATTTGTTTTGGTGCAATTGCTGCGCTGCACAATAAAGCCTTGGTACAAGG
>CAMBES010000099.1 GCA_945865855.1 Rhizobium sp. Q54
GGAATTTTTCTTTACTTCATTCACAGTAAGTGAAGCGCCGTTGAGTGTTACCGAGCCTTTCTCGGCGATAAATTTTATTAACTCTTTTTTAGTTGAAAAAGTGAATTTCTTAGAATCTTTAATCGGCTGAATTGCCAGGATTTTTGCGGTTCCATCGACATGCCCTAAAACCATGTGTCCACCAAGTTCATCGCCAGCGCGCAAAGCGAATTCGAGATTAATTTCTTCGCCAATTTTCCAATTTTCTAAAGTTGTTTTTTCACAAGTTTCCTTCGAAGCCTGAAAAGAAAGCAGAGATTTTTTTTGCTCAATCAAAGTTAAACAAATGCCGTTGCAAGCAATGGAACAGCCAATCGCAAGCTTACGATTTATTTTTCCAACAACGGAAATTTTGAGTAGTAAATCTTTTTTAGGATTTTTTTTGAGTTCAGAAATTTTCCCAAGATGCGTAATTATTCCGGTGAACATTTTTTATTTTTTTTCCTCTCCTTTCGCCATTTCTTCTGAAATGAGTTTTCTAATTTTTTTAATCGTCGCCTCTTCTATTTGTCTGATGCGTTCGCGTGAGACTTTGTGGATTTGGCTTAGTTCTTCAAGGGTTAATGGATCTTCAGACATTTGACGCTTGAACAAAATATCTTTTTCACGCTCGTTTAATTTTTCGAAGGCTCGGTGAAAAAGAGATTCGCGCTGCCATTTTTCCTGATTTTTAATGGCAATTTCTTCCTGAGTTTCTTGATTTGCTTCCATTAAATCGACAACTTCAATTGAGTCGCCTTCTTCGCCAATTTGTTTGTTTAAAGAAGAGTCAGATTGCGAAAGGCGTGAATCCATTTCTAAAACTTCTTTGTTTGAAACGTTGAGAATTTCTGCGACATGCTCGATCTGCGAAGGATTTAGGGCGGATTCCCCAGAGTAAATGCCAAGCTTCTTTTTGATTTTGTGGAGATTGAAAAAGAGTTTTTTTTGTGCGGCGGTCGTGCCGATTTTTACCAAAGACCAAGAACGTAAAATATGATCCTGCATGAAGGCGCGGATCCACCACATTGAGTAAGTAGAAAAACGAAAACCCTTGTGGGGATCAAATTTTTTTGTGGCATGAATTAGGCCGAGATTGCCTTCAGCGATTAGGTCGGTTATCGGCAGGCCGTAATTACGATACTTGCTCGCCATTTTTACGACGAGGCGCAAATGACTTTGAATCAACATTTTTGCCGCTTCCTTATCTCCAGTTTTAGCAAAGCGAATGGCATAGGTTTTTTCTTCTTCTGCGGTTAAGAGCGGAAATTTTTGAATCTCGTGAATGTAGTGGAGGAGAGATCCGCTAGTAGATTTACTTAAATTTTTTTGCTTCGTCATTAATCAAAGATTCTAAATTGTTCGCCTTTGAAGCTGTTCCGTCTAAGGAGAAAGTGATTTCAGGCACAGAGCGCAAAGTAATTTTTTTAGCTAATTGGTAACGAAAATGTGGCGCAGCTTCGTTTAGTTTTTTAATAATTTTTTCGTGCATTTCTTCATTACCAAAAATATCGACAAAGATGCGAACAGCTTTGGCATCTGGACTGACATCAGCTTCGAGCACGGTGATTAAGCTTCCTGGAACGGTTAGAATGTCTGCGCGAAGAAAAATTTCTGACATCACGCGCTTAATGTTTTCACCAATTTGGAGCTGACGTTGGGACTTATTTTTAGATTTCATTTTTTCTTTGATTCGAGTTATTTTCCAACAAGCTCAACATGATTACGGATAATCGAAGAGTGGGTTATTTGGGCTAGAATTTTTTGTATTGCTGCACGCCTTTTAACAAGATATTAAAAGTGCAAAGTTTAATTGATTGTGGATTCAGTAAATCTGAGCTGCGCACAGAAGCAGTTAGCATTTTGCGCTCATTTTCTGTGTAAGACAAAAATTGGTAATCGCTTTTATTGTAAGGATGGTCGGCGAAATACATTTCGGTTTCAAGACGACCAAATTTTGAATGGTAGATGTTCATATTGATGTGGGCAGCGCGGCCAGGAGAGCTTCCAGGCATGATGGTGATGAAGTGATAATTTCCGAGATTGTCGGTAATTGCGCGGCCAGACATGCTAAAATATTTGTCGATATATTCGCTGCTTGGCTCGAGCAAAGTGTGATATTTTCCGGCGGCATTAGTTTGCCAAATTTCAATTACGGCATTGTCGATTGGCACACCGAAAGAATCAGAAACAGTGCCTTGCAAAAAAATTACCTCCCCGAAAGCGCGGTAAAATGCTCCGGTTTTTTTAGCGAGATTGTTAGTGCTGGCAAAGCTATCTGGCATTGACAAGTCGGCAGAAAAAAAACGGGAAGGAGTTGGAGTTTTTGGATTAAAAATTGACGGCGATTCTTTAGAAAAATCATTCACCACATTGCCACGAACATCAGTAAATTCTTCCGGTGCGGCGGATTTTATTTCTTCGTTGGAGTAGTTTTCGTCGCCAATATTTTTCATTTCTGCAGCGAGGGAAGCGAGAGGGAGAAGAAGAAATGAGATTAGTAAAATTAGTTTTGGCATGTTTGTTTTTTTCGCACCATCCCTGCGCAGGCAAGGATTTGAAGGGTTTTGTCTTTTTCCTTTTACGCAGGAATGGTTGCGATATTTTTTTATTTTATACTTTTGGTAAGGTTACGCCGGTTTGTCCCATGTATTTACCTGCGCGCATGTCGTAAGAGATTTCGCAAGGTTGATCGCCTTTAAAAAACAAGAATTGGCAGGCTCCTTCGAAGGCGTAAATTTTTGCCGGGAGTGGAGTTGTGTTAGAAAATTCTAAAGTGACGTGACCTTCCCAGCCTGGTTCTAGCGGGGTTACATTGACTATAATTCCGCAACGAGCGTAAGTTGATTTGCCAACGCAAACCACTAATACATCTTTTGGAATGCGAAAATATTCTACTGTGCGCGCTAGAGCGAAGCTATTTGGTGGAATTATGCAAACGTCAGTTGTGCGATTTACAAAACTAGTTTCGCAGAAATTTTTTGGATCAACTACGGCTGAATCAATGTTGGTGAAAATCTTGAATTCGTTGGAAACGCGAGCATCGTAGCCGTAAGAAGAATTACCATAAGAGATTATTTTTTGTTCATTCTCATCAAGCTTAACTTGATGAGAGAAAAATGGCTCAATCATTTTTTGTTTTATTGCGAGATCGGCAATTGATCTGTCAGAAAGAATCGTCATTAATTTTGATTTTTGATTTTAGATTTTTGAACTTAACTAAACTTGTCTCACAATAAATCAAAAATCAAAAATTTTAAAAATTAAATGCACGACCTTTCCTACCTGCGAGACATTCTAATTTTGCTTTTTGCGATGGTGGCAATTGTTGTTATTTTTAAGCAATTGAAACTTAGTCCTGCACTAGGCTACCTAATTGCTGGCGCGGCGATTGGGCCATTCGGATTTGGAGTTTTGACCAGCACAGAAACAACAAAATCAATTGCTGAGCTCGGAATTGTTTTTCTTCTTTTTGCTATTGGTTTAGAGCTAACCTTCGACAAATTGAAGGCGATGCGCACCTATATTTTAGGTTTTGGTGGTTTGCAGGTTGTTGTTACTTCTGCACTGATTTCGGCGGTTTGTTACTATTTTACTCATCTTTCGGCAGAGCTTTCAATCATCATTGGCAGCGCTCTATCAATGTCTTCAACGGCAATTGTAATGGAGGTGATTGAGGAAAATAACGAGCAAACAACTCGCGTTGGGCGTCTCGCCTTTTCGATTTTACTCATGCAAGACTTAGCGGTGATTCCGATTCTAGTATTGTTGCCACTGCTTTCAAAAACTGACTTACATGTTGCTAATGCACTAGGCGGAGCACTAGTTAATGCGATTGTGGCGATGGTTATTATTTTTGCGACTGGACGACTTTTGTTGCGCCCTCTTTACCGCCTCATTGTTGAATCGCAGAATAATGTTCTCTTTCTGAGCTTCACTTTAATCGTGATTTTAGGATCATCATTCTTGAGTCATAAAATGGGCTTGTCCTTCGCCCTTGGTGCTTTCGTTGCGGGATTAATGGTGGCAGAAACGGAATATAAATATCGGGTTGAAGAAGAAATTCTCTCACTCAAATCGCTTTTGCTGAGTTTGTTTTTTATGGCGATTGGCATGTCGTTTGATTTTAATCTGCTTCTCGAAAGTTTGCCCTACATCGTTCTAGCCTCACTAATGTTGATCGTGGCTAAGACTACAATCATCTTGTTGCTTTGTCGTCTCTTCCGCTTCCCGCTTGCGCCATCAATTCATGCTGGTCTTTTACTTGCGCAGGGTGGTGAATTTGCATTTGTTGTTTTCTTGATGGTGGTGCAGCAAAGATTAATGGATGTCGATTTAGCGCAGTTTTTGATGACGGTTGTAACCTTCACCATGGCACTAACGCCAATGCTTGCCATCATCGGTCGTCGTATCAAAAGTTATCTCTACATTAACGAAGTTTTGCGCGACAACAAACTTAAAAGAGAGATCGGCGAGATTGGAAAGCATGTTGTTATTATTGGCTTCTCAATGGTCGGTCGCATAGTAGCTTACATTTTGCGCAAGCGCGATGTGAAATATATTATACTCGAAAATAATCACCGCATCGTCAGCCTTGAACAGAAGAATGGTTACAGCATTTATTACGGCGACGCGATGAATGCTGATATTCTGCGCTATATCGGCGTTGAGCGCGCTGAGTCAGTTGTGGTGGCAATGGAAGATGAGGTTGCTTGTATGAAGATTACTCGTTTTATTCATGAAAATTTCTCTCATGCTACGATAATTACCAAAACCGAAACCATTAACAATGTTGATCGCTTCAAAAGAGTTGGCGCAACTCATGTTGTTTCAAAGAATATCGAAACTGGTTTACAGCTTACTCGCGCTACTTTGGCGTCGATTGGAGTTGGCAATTTAGAAATTATTAATTCTCTAGATTCTTTTCGTGAAATTAATCCAGAAATAATCAAAAAGATCATCTCAACTGAAGGCGAGACGGTAAAACAAAAACATTTAACAAAAATAAAGGAGATCGATGACAGCCAAAATTAAATTAGTCACATCAAAATTTTCCCCTTACGGCCACCGCGTTGAAATGGTGTTGATTGAAAAAAATATTTCTTACGAAAAACAGCTAATTGATTTGCAGCACAGGCCTGAAAAATTCGTTAAAGACTCTCCTCTTGGCAAGGTTCCCTTACTTTACGCTGATGGTAAAATTCTCTTTGAATCAATCGTGATTTGCGAATATTTGGAAGACATTTTTCCAGAGAATCCTCTTCATCCCAAAAATGCTTA
>CAMBES010000100.1 GCA_945865855.1 Rhizobium sp. Q54
ATAACATGCGCCTCTCCCAATATTTCCTCCCTACCCTCAAAGAAAATCCGATCGACGCTACTGTCGTTTCGCATCAATTAATGATTCGTGCTGGCATGATTCGCCAGACTACTTCGGGGATTTACACTTGGCTTCCTCTTGGCTTGAGGGTGCTGCGCAAGGTTGAGCAAATCATTCGTGATGAAATGGATAAAACCGGAGCACTTGAGGTTTTAATGCCAACAATTCAGCCGGCAGAATTATGGCAAGAATCCGGTCGCTACGAGGCTTACGGCAAAGAGATGTTGCGCTTCAAAGATCGTCACGATCGCGACATGCTTTACGGGCCGACGCATGAAGAAGTAATCACCGATATCTTTCGCAAAAACACAACTTCCTACAAAGATTTGCCGAAAAATCTTTACCAAATTCACTGGAAATTTCGTGATGAAATTCGTCCGCGCTTCGGCTTGATGCGCGGTCGCGAGTTCTTGATGAAAGATGCTTATTCTTTCGACATCGACGAGGTAAGTGCAAAAAAAACTTATGATTTGATGTATGAAACTTACTTCAAGATTTTCCGCAGAATGGGTTTAAAGCCAATGGCGGTGCGCGCAGATACTGGGGCAATCGGCGGTGATCTTTCGCACGAATTCCACGTTTTAGCCGACACTGGAGAAAGCGCGATTTACTACGACAAGAAATTCGACGAGCCTAATCTTTCGCTTGCTGACGCCAAAAATCTTTACGCGATGGCTGATGAAATGCATGTTGTGGAAAAATGCTCAATCCCGGCAGATCAACTAAATACAAGGCGCGGCATTGAAGTTGGTCACATTTTTAACTCTGGATTGAAATACAGCAAAGCAATGGAAGCCACGGTAATGGGCCCTGCCGGCGAAAAAATTTATCCAAATTGTGGTTGCTACGGAATCGGTGCATCGCGTGTTGTTGCGGCGGCAATTGAAGCGAATCACGACGAAAATGGAATTATTTGGCCGAAAGAAATCGCACCATTCAAATTTGTTTTAATCAACGTAAGACCAGGAGACGAGCTGTGTGACAAGATGTGCGAAGAAATTTACGCCACTCTTCCTGATGTTCTTTACGACGACACTAAATCAAGCTTGGGCCAAAAATTTTCAATCGCTGATTTAATCGGAATTCCAACTCAAATAATCGTCGGACCAAAATCTGCGGCAGAAGGAAAAGTAGAAATCAAAGACAGAAAAACTGGTGAGAAAATTTTAAAAGACCTTCGCGACGTAGATTTTTCATTCTAGGAATAATTCTTCATTGCGAACCGAGGGGAGAATGAAAAGTACGGGTAAAAGTTTTTACTTCCTCAATTTTACAAAAAGCACCGTCCCCGAAAGGAAAAAAGTAATCGAATTCGCAATCACGATTACACGATTTCCAATCAGCATTCCGTAGATCAGCCAAAGGGCAACGCCGAGAACAAACATCGAATACATCAACAAAGAAATTCCCGAGGTGTCACGAGTTTTTAGGGTTTTAATTACTTGTGGCAAAAAACTTAGCGTAGTCAGAAAGGCTGCGGTATAGCCGATAAGTTCAGTCATTTTGATTTTTGATTTTGATGGATCACAATTCTTGGATTCGCCCCTTAAAAGAGGATGGAACTTAAAACAATTACTCAAAAGCTTTATTCCTGCGCAAGCGAAAATCCAAAAATCGCAATCACTAAAATCCGAGATAAATCAAAAATCAAAATTTATGAAAAATCACAAAACGGTTTTGCTGTGCATTTTAGATGGCTGGGGCATTGGCGAAGAGAATGATTCTAACAATGCAATCGCTCGCGCAAAAACGCCGAATTACAAAAGATTTTTAGCGACTTACCCGAACTCACAACTTGAAACTTCTGGTCTTGCCGTTGGCTTACCCTCGGGCCAAATGGGAAATTCAGAAGTCGGCCACATGACGATTGGCGCGGGTCGCGTGATCTTTCAAGATTTGCCACGAATTAATAATGCGATTGCCGACGGCTCGCTGGCGCAAAATCCGCAGTTACAAAAAATAATCGCCAAGAAGAAAACTTGTCACTTGATGGGCTTACTTTCTGATGGCGGAGTGCATTCACACATTAATCAGATTATTTTTCTTGCCGAATTTTTGGCAAAAAATGGTGTAAAAGTTTTGCTTCACGCATTTTTAGATGGCCGCGATGTTTCGCAAAAAAGTGCGATTGGATATTTAGAGCAATGTAAGAATATTGAAATCGCAACAGTCTCTGGACGCTATTACGCCATGGATCGCGACAATAAACATGATCGAATTGAACTTGCAACTAAGGCAATAATTTCTGCTGAGGGCGAAAAATTCTCCGATACAATTTCCGCAGTAAAAAATTCTTACGAAAAAAATATTACAGACGAATTCATCAAACCTTGCGTGATTGGCTCCTACCCTGGAATCGAAGAAGGAGACGCCCTGCTCTTCTGTAATTTTCGTGCTGATCGCGCTCGCCAAATTTCTGAAAAACTTTTTGAAAAAGTAAAATTTTCTCACGCATTTTCCCTCACTGAATATTCTGAAAAGTTAAATAACTTTTACGAAATTTTATTTCCCTCAGCTGAAATAAAAAATTCTCTTCCCGAAGTTTTATCTGCTCGCGGCCTCAGGCAACTAAGGATTGCTGAGACTGAAAAATATGCGCATGTAACTTTTTTCTTTTCCTGCGGACAAGAAAATGAATTCCCTGGCGAAGAAAGAATTTTAATAAAATCACCAGCGGTTGCGACTTACGATTTGCAACCAGAGATGTCTTCGAGCGAGGTTGGCGAAAAATTACGCGCAGCAATCGAGTTAGAAAAATTTGATTTTATTGTCGTCAACTACGCCAATCCAGACATGGTCGGACATAGTGGATTGCTTGATCCTTCAATCAAAGCCGTTGAAGCAATCGATGCACAACTTGCGCAACTTGAAAAAATTATTTTGGAAAAAAATGGCTTGATGTTAATCTCGGCAGACCACGGAAATATTGAGTGCATGCTTGATGCACAACATCAACCCCACACTTCGCACACAACAAATCCTGTGCCACTTATTCTAGTTGGAAATAATGTTAGTGGCTTAAAACTGAGCAATGGCGGCCTCTGCGACATCGCGCCGACTATTCTGCATCTGATGAAAATTGCTCAACCGCAAGAGATGAATGGGGGAAATTTGTTATCTTAGATTCCGTTCAAAATGATTATTAGATCAGGGCTAACTTGATACAAAATAATAAAAAATTTATGAAATTTATTGTTTACCCAATCGCATTAATACCACTATCCTGAGAATGCTTCAGTTAGTGGCAATCAGAGCATTAAAAGTTTTTCTGTGAACTCAAAATTACAATTCATAAATCATGAAAATTTACAAAATATTCTTCAGCCTAATTTTGTTTTTTTGCTTAAGCCAAGAAAGCTTTGCCAATGTTAGCGCAAGGAATGCTTATCAATTTTCTTTTAACGGAATTGATGGAAAAAAAATCGATTTGTCAGATTATCGCGGCAAGTTAATTTTGGTTGTAAACACCGCTTCAAAATGTGGATTTACGCCTCAATATAAAGGCTTGCAGAGCCTTTATGAAAAATATGGAAGTCGTGGCTTAATATTAATTGGCGTGCCCTCAAATGATTTCGGCAATCAAGAATTTGGTGAGTTGCAGCAGGTAAAAGATTTTACCGAAAAAGAATTTCACATCACTTTTCCACTAACTCAACTTAGTAAAGTTAATGGCAAAAATGCTCATCCATTTTATCTTTGGGCCAATAATGAAGCGGGTTTTTTTGCTTCGCCAAAATGGAATTTTCACAAATATCTGATTGATAAAAATGGCAACTTTATCACTTGGTTTTCTTCCGCTACTGATCCGCAATCTAAAGAAGTTATTGAGGCGATTGAGAAGAATTTATAGATTAGCTTGGATTCTTCTACTTGGGATGCTTACGCAATAATTTTCTGATCACAACCATACTCACGAGTTACAATATTTTTAAAATAATTAACCTCCTCTTTTTGTTCACACTTACTAAATCAGATTCAACTAAATCGAGTTTGATTGCCGAAATCGAGGGTATTTTAAAAAGAGACAATAGCTGATGAAAAACAAGGTTAAAAAAGAGAATTTACCGCAGAAAATTTGCATAAAATGTGATCGACCATTCACCTGGCGGAAGAAATGGCAGAAGGTTTGGGATCAGGTGAAATATTGTTCTGACAAATGTCGTAAGAATAAAAATAAAAACCAAAATGAATAAAAACCTTAATCATTTTCTAGCTTATTTAGGCTGCCTTCCCTTCGTTATCGCAGCAATTTTTTTTAGCGCGAAATTGAAATTTAGGTCGGCCAGTTTTTTTGAAAATATCATTAAATCTTACGGTCTAGCAATCGTCTCGTTTATGTCTGGGGTTAACTGGGGGCAATATTTAACTTTTAAACAAAAGCCGAAGTTAAACTTATTTTTAATCAGTAATATTATCACTTTACTGTGCTGGTTTTCGTTTTTTTTAATTAGCAGTTCTGCATTTTTTCTGAATTTAATTTTTAGCTTTTTGTCTTTACTTGCAGTCGATTATCATCTTAAAAAATTAGAATTAATTGAGGTAAAATATTTTCAAACCCGCATCAGCGTTACCATGATTGCTTGCGTATCTCTGGCACTGATAAAAATAAGCTTTTAAGCGATTCATTTAATTAAATTTCACCATAAAAAGAGCTAAAATAATTCTGCTAACTTGCTTAGTTTTTTAATAAATTCTTGCTCGCAAATTTTAGCTAAACACCATAATCCAAACTGTTTACATGATTGAAAATCTGCATTTTATTTTTGGTGATCAGCTGTCTCATTCGCTGCTTAATTTACGACACGCCGATAAAGAAAATGACGTGATTTTAATGTGTGAAGTGAGTGAGGAAGCCACTTACGCACCGCATCACAAGAAAAAAATTGCCTTTATTTTCGCAGCAATGCGTCATTTTAAACAAGAATTATGCGATCGGGGATTCAGAGTTGATTATGTAAAACTTGATGACGCGAAAAATTCTGGTTCGCTTGATGAAGAGCTAAAAAGAGCAATTGAAAAATATAAGCCGCAAAAAGTTTATCTAACTGAGCCTTCAGAATATCGGGTTTGGCAAAAAGTTCTGCACTGGCAAAAAATTTATAAAATCGCTTTTGAAATTTTCACTGACACGCGTTTTTTATGCAGCCAAGCTGAGTTTAGAAATTGGGCAAAAGGCAAAAAACAATTACGCTTAGAATTTTTTTATCGC
>CAMBES010000101.1 GCA_945865855.1 Rhizobium sp. Q54
CCTCCGCGTCCATTGAGGGCGTGATTTTGTCTAGGTATTCAATTACCTCGATTTCTGCGCCAAAACGACCCCAAACCGAACCAAGTTCAAGTCCAATTACACCTGCGCCGATCACGATCATTCTGTTTGGAACATTTTCCAAATCCAAAGCGCCGGTTGAAGAGATGATTACTTTTTCATCAATTTCAACTCCAGGAAGATTTGTAACTTCGGAGCCTGTTGCGATGATGAAATTCAGGGCTGAAATTTTTTCTTTTGACCCATCAGTTTTTGTAACTTCAATCGTATTTTTATCTAAGAATTTTGCTGCGCCTTCGATTGAGGTAATTTTATTTTTCTTGAAGAGTCCAGAGATCCCCCCAGTCAATCCAGAAACTATTTCATTTTTATTGGCGAGTAATTTTTTTACGTCGATTTTTGGCGAAGAAACTTCAATGCCTAGTTTTTCAAATTGATGACCGGCATCATGAAATTTATGAGAAACTTCAAGAAGAGCTTTTGAAGGAATACATCCAACGTTCAAACAGGTTCCACCGAGCGTCTTTCTTTTTTCTACGCAGGCAGTTTTTAATCCAAGTTGCGCCGCACGAATTGCTGCAACATATCCGCCGGGTCCAGCGCCAATAACCACTAAGTCAAAAATTTGCTCGCTCATATTTTAAAAAAATTATGTTCAATAAAAAACCAGCCACTCCCCGATGAAATGGCTGGTTAAGAATTTTTGAAATTCAGGTTATTTCGTTTTCTGAACTTTTTTCTCTTTGACGATTTTTACCTCATCTAATTTACCAGTTTTGATCAGTTTTTGTTTGATCTTAGTGCGTAGTTTTTTTGCCTCATCGCTTAGTTTTCCGTAGCGATAGTTAACCAAAAAGTTATCGATACTGCCGAACTTGTTAATTGTGCGAAGAGTTGACGCGGCAACTTTAATCTTAAGGTCTACGCCAAGGGCTTCGCTCTTAAAAGAAAGGGAGTGAAGGTTTGGTAAAAACTTTCTTTTTGTTTTGCGGTTAGAGTGCGACACTTTATTGCCACTCATTACTCCAACAGCGAGTAAATCACATTTTCTGGACATTGTTTTTAATGACTAATTTTTGTTGAATCTTTTGATTGTTAATATCTCGCGCTATGACGTGTAGCTGGAACAATCGATAACACTTTCGCCAGTGATTGCGCCTACAATCGAATTGGCGCCGAACATTGCGCCGATACCGGCTGCAACACCAATCATTAGACCCCAAGATACTTTACCGGTGAAGAATCCGACACCAACAGAAAGAACCGCAAAAGCTGCGACAGCTTTACCGAAGTTACCGGTGACGATATTAAGAACGTTACACATTACGTCTACTAGAATGTTGGTGTTATAAGATGATTCGTCTGCAGTCGTTGCGAAAGCCGCAGAAGATGTTATAGGAATGATTACTGGAGCAACAGCCATTAAGAAGAAAGAAAAAATAACAACCCTGGCAATTAAAGAAGAGATTTGTTTCATATTTTAGAATGATTTATTAACTCAGATAAGGAGGCTTTAATGAAAGCGGATGGCAACTTACTTGGGGTTTTGTTTAAATTGCAACAGGGTTTTTTACAAAAATATTTGTGAAGCAAATATTTGCCTGCCTAATCTGATCCAGATCAAAATCTAATTAAAATAATAATGATTAAACGCGCGCCCTCCAAGGCTTTTTCTTTTTTAGAAATCTCAGTGGTAATTATGATTATTGGTCTTTTGATCTCTGCTATTTTAACGGGGAGTGAAGTAACCGCTAGCGCTAAATTAGTGCATGCCAGGTCCTTAACGCAAAACTCTCCTGTGGCAAGTATTTCAGGCCTTACATTGTGGCTAGATACCACGTCAGAAAAAAGCTTTTCCAAGCTGGAGAGTAAGGAAGGAGCCGCCATTAGCAGATGGAACGATATTAATCCGGAAGCGTCTGTATCAAATTATTTGAGTAATAGCTCTGGAACCACATCTGAGCATCCCATTTACAAAGAGACGTGCATTAACGGACTGCCTTGTTTGTATTTTAATGGAACGACTAACAATAAAATTACATCCCCGAAGCAGATGGGAATCAGAACAAAATATATTTCGATGTTTCTTGTTTTTACTGGATCAGAAAGTGACACAGCCAGTTATGCATCTAGTGTGTTTAGTAGTGGTGGCGCTTGGGACGGTAACAGCGGCGCTTTTATTCTAGGGACAACTGCCAATCCTAATAAGTATTTTTCTTACAATATGCCGAGTACTTATGGCATCCAATATAGGAGTTGCACCCCAGTCGCATATATGAATCCAAAGCAGGAATATGTCTACGGCGTTATTGATGATAACAGTAGCTCGATCTTTCATTACGTGAATGGTGTCGTAGCTAATAGTGTTGGTTCAAATAGCGGGGTATTAACCAAAACATTAGGAATTGTTTCAATTGGTAACGGGAGCTATCAAGGAAATATTGGAGAGGTTATTATTTTTACTAAAGCGTTAACGACGACCGAAAGAAAATCTGTTGAACAATATCTTGGCAAAAAATGGGGAATCGCAATTAATTCTTAACGCAGAATTTTAATCTCCCACTCCAAATCGATTTTAGATTTTTCTTTTACTAATCTTTTTACCTCGTTGCCTAGATCAATCAAATCTTGAGCTCGTGCCTTGCCGCGATTAATCATAAAGTTGCAATGCTTCTCAGAAATTTGAGCATCGCCGATAATTTTACCGCGACATCCTGCCTCGTCAATTAATTGCCAAGCGCGCTTTTCTTGCGGATTTTTAAAGGTGCTGCCGCCGGTTTTGGCGCGAATTGGTTGTGCTGTTTCGCGCTGTTGATTTAGTTCGGAGATTTTTTTTGCAACTTCTTCAGAGGTCGATTTTGTTGCCCTGAACAATCCTTCAATAAAAATAAAATTTTTAGAAATTCTGCTGCCGCGATAAAAAAATCCAAAATCAGAATTTTTTAATTCATGTAAATTTCCTTGATGGTCAAGTGCTGTTGCGCTGATTAAATTTTCTGCGACATCTGAACCGTAACATCCTGCATTCATAGCAATTGCTCCGCCGATTGATCCGGGCACTCCGCTAAAAAATTCAAGTCCAGAAAGTGCGTAATTTTTGCAGAAAAGCGCAACATTTCCACAAAGCGCAGCAGTCCCAACCCTTACTAAATCGCCGTCTGTAGAAACTTTTGCGAACTCGCCAGGAAGGCGAATTACTACTCCTTTCACACCCTCATCAGAAATAATTACGTTTGATCCGGCGCCAAGAATTTGTACGGGAATTTCTTTTGGACAATTTTTTAAAAAATCTTGCAGATCTTCTAAGTCAGAAGGGCGAAACATAATTTCTGCACGACCACCAACATCAAACCAAGTTTTTAATTCAGCGTTTTCGCGATAGGTCCCGCGAACTGGTGGTAAGTTATTAAGCATGGTGAGTGAGATTAAAAATGACCGGAACGCGACCTTCTATTTCAGCTTTTTTTTGATATTTTGTTTTGACCCAACTGTCGGGAAAAATCTGCCAATCTTTTTTTGATTCTGCGTCCCAAGAAAATTTTTCACTGCATAAAAATTCAGCTAGAATCCAGGTTTTGTAAGAGTCGTGATCTGTTGCAATTACTAGTTTGCCGCCAGATTTAATTTTTGGAGAAAGAATTTTGTCAAAAAATTCTTTGGTTAATAAACGTCGTTTAAAATGTTTTGCTTTCGGCCAGGGATCGGGAAATAAGATATAAATTTCATCGAAAAACTTTTCCGGAAATTTTGCTAAAAGTAGACGCGAATCTTCGAGGGAAATTGCTACGTTTGCGAGGGGCTCTTGTTCAAGTTTAGCCAGTAAATTCACTACTCCATTCAGATGTGGTTCGCAGCCAAAAAAGATTTTTTCAGAATTTTTTTTGGCTTTTTCAAAAAGAAAATCACCAAAACCAAAACCAATCTCTAAATAAGTTGGTCGCTGCTGGAGAGTTATCGGTAAGTTTATTGAGTAATCTTTTAGGGGTTTTTCCAGTAAGGATTTCTTGTGAGCTGAGAGCTTTCGGCTCTTAATTCTTCCAAAGCTACGGATTAATCTTTGCGACTCTTCTCTCATGTCTTTCACCTTCAAATTTACTGTCCAAGAAGGCTTTCACAATTGCCAAGGCAGATTTTTCTTTCACTATTCTGGCGCCTAAGCAAATCACATTAGCATCATTGTGAAGGCGCGCTAGTTTTGCGACTTTGATATTGTGACAAAGCGCAGCACGAACATTTTTGTGGCGATTCGCTGCGATCGAAATTCCGATGCCGCTACCGCAAATTAAAATACCAAATTCATTTTTTAATTTTACTCCGAGCTTGTGAGCGAAGTCTGGATAATCAAAGGATTTTTCAGCAGAGTTACAGCCGAGATCAATAGTTTTAAAACCTAATTCGCAAAGCTCTGTAATAAGAAATTTTTTTAGAGAAAATCCAGCATGATCAGAGGCAATTAAAATCTTTTTTGCGCGGAGAGACATAAAGCTGCGAAGTAAAGCCGCCCTTTGAGGGGCGGCAGGAATATTGCTAACGTTTGCGATAAGTTTGAGCTTTGCGAGCTTTTTTGAGGCCGTATTTCTTGCGCTCAACTACTCTAGAATCGCGCGTTAAGAATCCGCCTGCGCGGAGTACTTTTCGGTTATTAGAATCGAAGTTGACCAGGGCTTTGCTTATTGCGTTTGATAGAGCCCCGGCTTGACCACTTAGGCCTCCGCCAGAAATTGTCGCCATCACATCAAATTTATCGACGCTTTTTGTAGCAACGAATGGTTCTTTGATAACGTTAATTAAAATTTCTCTGCCAAAATAAGGTTTTGCTTCGCGTTTATTAACCTTGATTTTGCCAGTGCCTTTTTTGATCCATACACGAGCAGTGGCATTTTTTCTTCCGCCACTTGCGTAGGCACGGCCCAATGAATCAACCTTTGATTCTGATTTTAATACCGCATCTGCAGTTTGAGCTTCAATAATCTTCTCTTTGAGTACTGTCATGTAATTAACCTCTTTTGTTTTTGCTGTTCATCGCGGCGATATCCAGAATTTGTGGAGCCTGTCCCTGGTGCTTATGCTCAGGGCCTTTGTAGATATGAAGTTTAAGCATAACATCGCGTTGCAATGGTCCGCGTGAAATCATTCTTTCAACTGCATATTGCATAATTCTTTCTGGGAATTTTCCCTCGAGGATTTGGCGAGCGGTTCTGTCTTTAATTCCACCT
>CAMBES010000102.1 GCA_945865855.1 Rhizobium sp. Q54
GAAAATAATTTTACCGCCGCGCGCATTTACTTCTTCTGCGTTTGAAACTGTTTTTTCGAATAAATTATTCCCCGAATTTCCCTTGGGCGCGAGCACAATTACCGGCATTTTTTTGTCGATTAGCGCGATTGTTCCGTGCTTTAATTCTCCCGCCGCGATGCCTTGCGCGTCGATGTAGGAAAGCTCGCGCATCTTAAGGGCAGCCTCGAAAGCTGTAACCTGTGAAATGCCACGGCCGATGTAAAGCATGTGTCTTGCGCTGGTTAAGCCCTTCGCAACTTTTTTAATATTTCGAATGTTTGCTTGCGCGAGAATTTCACTAATTTTTGCTCCAGAATCAGCAAGATCTTGCAGTAATTTTAATTTTTGTTTTGGCGAAACTTTGCCACGTAAAAACCCCAAATGAATTGCTAGTAAAGACAAAACAGAAATTTGCGCAGTGTAGGCTTTTGTTGAAGCCACGCCAATTTCTGGACCAGCAACAGTGCGAATCACTGCATCGGAAAGTTGCGCCATTGAACTGTGCGCAACATTAACGACCGACAAAATTTTCTGCTTATTTGCTTTCGCAAATTTTAGCGCCGCCAGTGTGTCTGCGGTTTCGCCTGATTGCGAAATGAAAATCATCAAGTTGTCTTTGCGGAATGGATGGGCGCGGTATCTGAATTCAGAGGCAATGTCGACCTCAACTTCCAAACCAGAAATTTCTTCAATTAAATATTTTGCCGCAAGGCCGGAATAGTAAGAAGTGCCGCAAGCAACGATTGTGATTTTGTTAATCTCGGCCAAGTCGAAAGAAAAATTCGGCAAGTAAATTTCGCCTTTGCCAAGGCCAACGTAAGTCTGAATTGTTTCCTCTAGAACGCGCGGCTGCTCGTGAATTTCTTTGAGCATGAAATGTGAATAACCATCTTTCGAAACCTTATTATTTTCTGACTCCATAAGTTTCGACTCTCTTACAACTTCACGTCCAGAAGAGTTAAAAATTTCAATTGAATCAGCAGAAACTAGCGCGATCTCTTCATCTTCCATAACCATGATTTCATTGGTGTGAGAGGCTATAGCATAGTAATCAGAAGCAATGTAATTTTCGTTTTTTCCTAATCCCAAAACAATCGGCGAACCGCGTTTGGCAACGGCAATTACGTTTGCATCTTCACGAAACATTACGGCGAGGGCAAAAGTTCCGTGAATTTCTTTTACTGTCGCAAGCAAAGATTTTTTAATGTCGCCGGTTTTGGCAAAATAATATTCAATTAAATGTGGCACGACCTCGCTGTCAGTTTCGCTCAAAAATTTTACACCAGATTTCTTTAATTTTTCACGCAGCTCTTGGTAATTCTCAATGATTCCATTGTGAACTAAACACACTTTCAGCGAAGCATGCGGATGTGCATTCTGCTTATTTGGACGGCCATGAGTTGCCCAACGCGTGTGACCAATTCCAATCGTCGATTGTAGCTTTTCTTTCTTCAGCGCCGCTTCGAGACGGGCGATTTTTCCTTCTTCTTTTACGGTCTTAAATTTTCCATCTACAATCACGGCAATTCCCGCTGAATCATAGCCGCGATATTCAAGTTTTTTTAAGCCATCAAGAATTATTGCGGTAGAATTTTTGCTACCGACAACTCCAACTATTCCGCACATTACTTAGAAATTTTAAGTTGATGAAAGCTCGGCAGAGTAGGCGTGAAGGAAGGGAAGTAAATTGTAATCTTTTGTAAATATTGCGTCTAAATATTTGCTCAATTCTTGTAAAAATTGCGCCAGCTTAGTTCGATATTTTTTCTAACACCTTACTCTTTATAACTGCACAGGCCTGGATGACGCGAGAAATTTAGCTGATTTCAATCAATTCAAAATCACCTAAGCGAGCCCAAAAAAGGTGCACTCAAAACTTCTGAAAAATAAAAAAGACTTTCTTCTCTCTTTCAAAATTTAAATTAATGAAAACCAGCTTCTTTGTTGCTCTTGCGCTGTGTTTTTTCTCGTCGGCAGTTTTTGCCAAATCGTCAAATTTGGATAATTTTATTTCTGCAAAGGTTGAAGAATTCGACGTTCAGACCACTAAAGTAGCTAATCCAGACGGCACATCGAAATATGTCGTTAAAAAAATTCCGAAAAAAAATGCACGAATTCCTACGATTGTAATTGATGCTGGGCATGGCGGAAAAGACCCGGGCACAATCGGAAATTTCGCCCGCACCAAAGAGAAAAACCTCACCCTCGCCTACGCCAAGGAACTCGGCAAACAACTTGTAAACACCAAGCGTTACAAAGTTTATTTAACTCGCGACGAAGATGTTTTTTTACCCCTAAAAACCCGCGTCGAAAAAGCGCGCAAAAGAAAAGCGGATCTTTTTATTTCGATTCACGTCAATGCAATTGACGACAAATCCGTTTCAGGATTTTCGATTTACACCCTCTCCGAAACCTCTTCCGACAAACAGGCCGAATTACTTGCTCAGAAAGAAAATCGTGCCGACATTATTGATGGTGTAAATTTCAATGGAGCCAGTCGCGACATCATGAAAACGCTGATTGATTTGTCGCAGCGCGAATCTAAAAATAACTCATCTAATTTCGCTAATATCGCCATTCGCGGCATCAAAAATTCTGAAATTAAAATTCTTCAAAATACTCACCGCTTCGCTGGCTTTGCCGTTTTAACCGCGCCCGACATGGCCTCAACTTTAATCGAGCTCGGTTACCTCTCTAATAAGCAGGAAGAAAAATTGCTCAACTCGCTTAGCTACAAACGCAAGATTACACAAAGTTTAGTGAAGGCGATCGACGAATATTTTAAACAGACAAAAACCTAATGAAAAAACTTCCTCTCTTCTTCGCAATCGGATCTTTCTTAGTCGTGACCAGCGTCATTCTTGGCTTCGTTACTTTCAAACATTTTAGCGCAAATTTGCCCGATTACGAACAGCTAAAAAATTACAACCCAATAATCACCTCGCGCCTTTACGCTGCTGATGGCGGGCTGATCAGCGAGTTCTCAAAAGAAAAGAGAATTTTTGTGCCGATCAACAATATTCCAAAAAATTTAATTAACGCTTTTCTCGCCGCTGAAGATGCAAATTTTTACAAACATTCCGGCATCGATCCGACCGCAATTTTTCGCGCTTCAATCAGAAATTTTTTCACCGTATTGAGTGGGCAAGGCACAGTTGGAGGGGCCTCAACGATTACACAGCAAGTTGTAAAAAACTTTTTACTCACCCGTGAAAGAACTTTTGAACGTAAAATTAAAGAAGCGATTTTGGCTTTTCGTATTACTCAAACTTTAACCAAAAACGAAGTTTTAGAACTCTATTTAAACCAAATATACCTTGGCTCTGGAGCTTATGGCGTTGCTGCCGCTGCTCAAGTTTATTTTGATAAATCAATCGATGAATTAGGTCTCGAAGAAGAAGCTTTACTCGCAACTTTGCCAAAAGCACCGTCGAAACTTGACCCTCGTAAAAATCTTGAAAGAGCAAAAGAACGTCGCAATTGGGTGATTGAGCGCATGCTGGCAGAAGGCTTCATTACCGAGAAAGATTCAATTCCGGCAATGGAAACAAAAATTATTCTGAAGGATCCAGAACATGGCGAAGCAATCAAAGCCAGTTTCTTTTCTGACTCGGTGAAAAAAGAATTGAGTGGTCTTTACGGCTCAGACGGCGTCTTCGAAAATGGCTACGTAATTCGTACGACACTAAATCCAAAAATTCAGAATCTTGCGGTAAAAAGTCTTGAGGCTGGCATTGAAGAATATGACCGCAAACACGGCTACCGCGGAGCTTTGGGCAAGATTGATGTAACTGACAAATGGCACGACACCCTTGCAGCATTCGATGTTAAAAAACTTTACAAAGACACTTGGGAAAAGGCGGTCGTGCTTTCAATCAACAAAGATATTGCGGCAATTGGTACAGAAAATAGTGAACTTGGATCCATCGAATTCGCCTCGCTAAAATGGACGCAAAAATATTTGAGCATTGATTCAAAAGGCCCGGCGCCGAAAAAAATCTCCGATGTGCTTAATCCTGGCGACGTAGTTTTTGTTGAAAAAACTGCACGAGAAGGAGTTTTTGCTCTTAAACAATTGCCCGAAGTAAATGGCGGCTTCATTGCTCTCGACCCACATACCGGAAGGGTTCTTGCCATGAGTGGCGGTTACGTTGACGCACCAAATCAATTTAATCGCGCAACACAAGCAATGCGTCAGCCCGGTTCAACGATGAAAACTTTTGGCTACATTGCGGCACTTGAAAATGGGATGACACCAGCAACGGTGATAATGGACGAGGAAATCACTCTTGATCAAGGTGGCGACTTACCACCTTATTTACCGTCTAATTACTCTGGAGAATTTTACGGACCAACTACTCTACGTACAGGTCTGGAGCAGTCTCGCAACGTTACCGCGGTGCGCATGGCTGACCAAGTTGGTCTCGCAAAAGTTGTCGAAGTAGTTAAAAAATTTGGCGTGAATGACAATCCAAAAGAAATCTATTCTCTCGTCTTGGGCTCAACAGAGACAACAGTTCTTCGCCTTGCCACCGCTTACGCAATGATGGTTAATGGCGGTAAAAAAATTACGCCGTCAATGATTGAAAAAATTCAGGATCGCGAAGGAAAAACAATTTATCGCCGCGACCAAAGAACCTGCACGAACTGCGTAAATAGCGACGAAATACCGTTTCTTCCAGAATTTAGCGAAGAAGTTACCGACTCCGCCACGGCCTACCAAATCACTTACATGTTGCAAGGCGTTGTCGATCGCGGCACCGCGGCACGTGCGCGCGGAATTGGCAAAATTGTCGGCGGTAAAACCGGAACAACGAACAGCTCTTACGACTCGTGGTTTGTGGGCTTCTCACCGAATCTAGTCACTGCAGTTTACGTTGGATTCGACAATCCAAAATCTCTCGGCGCCGAAGAAACTGGTGCCTCCATTGCTTTGCCGATCTTCGTCAATTTCATGAAAGAAGCCTTGAAGGAAAAATCTTCGACGCCATTTCGCGTGCCAAGCAGCGTGAAGTTTGTGAAGATCGATCGCACGTCTGGAAAATATCCAACACCAGCAACGCCGAAGGATCGTGTTTTTTTCGA
>CAMBES010000103.1 GCA_945865855.1 Rhizobium sp. Q54
CAGCAAAGAAAAAAAATGGCTATTCAAAATCTCTTCTCACTTTGTAAATCGAGCTTTGCAGCTCGATTTTTGAACCTTGGCGATAGAGTATTTATAAGGAATTTCTTAATAATTCTGGGATAACTTTTAGAAATGCTATTTAGTAATAAGCCTTTCTAAATCTTTCCTTCACTAGGACTTGACGCCGACGCAAACTTCTTTCTTTCCATTCTACCTGCCAAATAAGCAGCTCTTCCGGCTTCAATTGCGAGCTTCATTGCGTGCGCCATTAAAATTGGATTTCTAGCTTTGGCGATTGCGGTGTTCATTAACACGCCGTCGCAGCCCAATTCCATCGCGATTGCCGCGTCAGATGCAGTGCCGACTCCGGCATCAACCAACACAGGAACTTTTGATTGTTCGATGATGAATTCGATGTTTAATCTATTTTGAATTCCTAAGCCAGAACCGATTGGGGCCGCTAGAGGCATGATGGCGCAGCAGCCGATTTCTTCTAATTCTCTGGCTACAATTGGATCATCTGAGGTGTAAACCATTACGTCAAAGCCGTCTTTGATTAATAATTCGGCGGCCTTGATGGTTTCGATTACTTTGGGGTAGAGAGTTTTTTCGTCGGCAAGAACCTCGAGCTTAACTAAATTCCAGCCACCAGCAGCGCGCGCTAGGCGCAGGGTGCGAACGGCATCATCAGCTGTGAAACAACCAGCAGTGTTGGGGAGGTAGGTGTATTTTTTCGGGTCGAGAAAATCTTGCAACATTGGCTCGCCTTTTTTCTCGATATTGACGCGACGAACGGCGACGGTAACGATTTCAGCGCCGGAGGCGTTAATGGCATCTTTTGTTTCTTGGAAATCTTTATATTTGCCGGTGCCAACAAGAAGGCGAGAATTGAAGGTGAGGTTGGCAATTTTGAAGGAATCGGTCATGTGTTTTGAGTGAGATAGAATTTTTTCTTGATTAACTTCTGCGCCGGCATGTTCGGCGAGTAAGGGCAAAACCTCATCTCTGTGCAGGCAAGAATCCAAGAAGGCAGGATCTTACATTCCGAATCTGGTCGGGAAAACGGTGATCAAAAATAAAACCACTGGCGCAACAAGCATCAATCCATCCAGGCGATCAAGCACACCACCATGTCCAGGGATTATGCTGCCGCTGTCTTTAACGCCAAAAATTCTTTTGAATTTTGACTCGAGTAAGTCGCTGCCTTGTTCGAGTAGGGATAAAAACATACTTATCGTCACAAAAAATAAAATTCCGCCAGCAGCGAACATGAACGAACTTAGTAATCCGATCAACATGCTTGCGATAACCCCACCAGCAAGGCCAGACCAGGTTTTATTTGGACTAATATCTGGTGCTATTTTTGGACCACCTAAACTTCTGCCGGCGAAGAAAGCAAAAATGTCGGTCGCCCAGATTACGGCGAACATCCAAAATAAAATGCTGGAATTATCGAGCATGCGAATTTTGATCACGGAATAGATCGGGATGAGAATGTAGAAGAGGCCAATCGCGCGCCATTTAGTTTGATTTTCTTCACGACGAGTCATGTCGAGCCATTCAACCGTCATCATCATTGCGATCGCGATGCTGAGAAAAATGAAGAAATTTTTTGAATAAAAAATTGCGTAGAGAGCCAGGGGAACCATGATCAATGAGCTAATCACGCGTTGTTTTGTATTTTCGCGCGGCTCAAGAAAATGAACGTGAGAGATCAATTTATTTAGAATGCGCAGCGGGGTTTTTTTGAATTTACCGTTTACCATATTTCCTCTCCCTTTTGTTAAAACTTTGAATAGCGGTGAGCAGATTTTTTTTGTCAAAATCTGGCCAGTAAGTCTCGGTGAAGTAGAGTTCGCTGTAAGCAATTTGCCACAATAAAAAATTACTCACACGCAAATCGCCCGCAGTTCTGATTAGTAAATCTGGGTCTGGAATTTCTGGGTGATAAAGATTTTTGCTAATTAATTCTTCGTTAATTTCTTTAGCGGGAATTTTTTGTTCAGTAATCTTTTTAACAGCATCGACGAGTTCTTGTCTAGAGCCGTAAGAGAAGGCAACGTTTAGAGTGAGGGCTTTATTGTCTTTAGTAATTTCTTCGATTTCGATGATTTTTTTCTTAGTTGAGTCAGCAAGTTTCTGCAAATTTCCAGAAATTAAAATCTTAACACCTTGCTCAATCAGTGGCTTAGTTTCTTTTTCGAGATATTCTTCAAGCAGATTCATGAGGTAATTCACTTCTTCTTGCGGGCGATCCCAATTTTCAGAAGAGAAGGCGTAAATAGTGAGAAATTTTACACCAAGCTCGATGCAATTTTCAGAAATTTTTCGAACATTTTCTGAGCCAGCTTTGTGACCAATTTTTATCAGAAGATTTTTTTGTTTCGCCCATCTCGCATTACCATCCATGATAATCGCGACATGCTGCGGAATCTTGAGATTAATAACTTCCTCTTTGTTTTTCTTGCGAGAAAAAAACATTAAACCTTCATCAAATCCTTTTCTTTGGCAATTACAGCTTCATCAGTTTTTTTCACGAATTCATCGGTGGTTTTTTGAATGATTTCAGTGAGAGAGTGAATTTGATCTTTGCCGACTTCTTTTTCATGTTTTTTAAAATCGTCGATAATGTCACGGCGAATATTTCGCAGAGCGATTTTTTTATCCTCACCATATTTTTTGGCGAGTTTGGATAAATCGCGGCGGCGCTCCTCACTCAATTTTGGAATGGAGATACGCATAGTTGTGCCATCGATCATTGGGTTGAAACCAAGATTAGCATTGATGATTGCTTTTTCTGCCGCCTTTAAATTTTCACGATCCCAAATCTGAACTGCGAGCATTGTTGCTTCGGGAACCGATATTGAACCGATTTGGGTTATTGGCATTAATTGGCCGTAAACTTCAACGCGAATAGTATCTAATAAATTTGGATGGGCGCGGCCGGTTGAAATTGAATCAAGATCGCGCTTAAGAGAAGTCATTGTGTCTTCCATTTTTTGACGCGCTTTTTCGACTAATTGGTTAAGCATATTAATTGATAATTGTGAATTTTCCGGATCCTTGAACGACTTGTTGCAAGGCGTTTTCTTCTTTGATCGAGAAAACAATGATCGGAAGTTTGTTATCTTTGGCGAGGGCTATTGCGGTTTGATCCATAACGCGAAGATCTTGTTTGATCACGTCGATATATTTTATTTTATCGTAGCGAATTGCGGTTTTATCAATTTTTGGATCAGCAGAATAAACACCATCAACTTGCGTTCCTTTAAAAATTCCATCACAGCCCATTTCAACGGCGCGCAATATTGCAGCAGTGTCGGTGGTAAAAAATGGATTTCCAGTTCCGGCAGAAAAAATTACGATGCGGCCTTTTTCTAAGTGACGAGCGGCTCTTCTTTTTACGTAAGGTTCGCAAACGCTATTCATAGTGATTGCCGAAAGCATGCGAGTTTCGATGCCATTTATTTCAAGAGCGCTTTGAAGTGCCAGGCCGTTAATGCAGGTGGCGAGCATACCCATGTAATCTGCTGTCACTCTTTCCATTCCTTCTGCTGCTTGAGAAACGCCGCGAAAAATATTTCCTCCGCCAACAACAACAGCAATTTCGCAGCCTAATTTATGAGCGGAAATTATTTGGTGACAAATCTTTTTAATCGCTTGCGGATCATGTCCGAAAGCCCGCTCACCCATCAATGCCTCGCCAGAGACTTTAAAGAGAATTCTTTTAAATTTTAGAGCGGACTTATCGGGCATAAAATTTATTTTGTCATTGATGCTACTTCTGCAGCGAAATCATTTTCTTTTTTTTCAATTCCATCGCCAAGCACGAATAGCTTGAATCCGCTGACTTTAGTTGTGCCATTTTCTTTGCTGAAATTGGCAAGCAAGTCTTTGATTTTCAATTTGTCGTCCATAACAAAAAGTTGTTCCAAAAAGACAACTTCTTCATAATATTTTCTGATGCGACCTTCGATCATTTTGTCGATGATGCTTTCAGGTTTGCCAGAAGCACGAGCTTGGTCTTTCAAAACTTCAGTTTCACGGGCAAGCCTTGTTGGATCTACCGCTTCTATTTCAAGAGCTTCTGGTTTTGCGGCGGCAATGTGCATCGCTAATTGTTTGCCGAACTCAAGTAATTTTTCTTCGCTAGCAGGTGATTCAAGGGCTACAAGCACAGCGATTTTACCCATGTTTGGAGCTGTTGCATTGTGAACATAGCTCACAACTAAACCTTGAGAAACCTCAAGAGAAGCTATGCGACGAAGGTTAATGTTTTCACCAATCACGCTAATTTGTTCTTTAACTTCTTCATCTTTCGCCGCTTGAAATTTCGCAATATCATCGCCGAAAGAAAGAGCTTCAGCAGCAAATTTCGTAACTAAGTCTTGGAATTTTTGGTTGCGGGCGACGAAGTCAGTTTCAGAATTTACTTCGATGATCGATGCTTTTTTGCCAAGCACGTTTACTGCAACTGCGCCTTCGGAAGTAATGCGTCCGCTTTTTTTAGCAGCAGAAGAAAGACCTTTTTTACGAAGCCAATCTATTGCTTCTTCGACATTGTCGCTAGTTGCCGCAAGGGCTTTGTTACAATCGGCGATTCCGCATCCTGTGGTATCGCGTAGTTTTTTAATAAGAGCTAAGTCTGCCATATTTTTTAGAATTTATTGTGAGGAGGGGTGTCGCCCTGACTTTGTCGAAGGGCGTTGTGAGTCATGCTTAAACACATGACTCACAGTGGATTATTTTTTCGCTACTGGTTTTTTCGCTGCTGGTTTTTTGGTAAATACTTTCACGTCAGATTTTTCAGAAGGTTTTTCTGATTTTCTCTCTGAGAACTTTCTTTCTGGTTTTCTCTCAGATCTGTCTTCTTTTTTAAATTCTTTTCTAGTTGGCTTTCTTTCTTCAAATTTAGCTGGAGCAGCTGGTCTCTTCAGTTCGGCGATATTGCTATCTTCTAACTTACTAATGTCGATACCAGATTGAACCATGTTTTCTTTGATTCCAGCGATTGCCGCATCAGATATTAA
>CAMBES010000104.1 GCA_945865855.1 Rhizobium sp. Q54
AATGACAACATGACATTATTCCTGGTGATGCGTTACCGCAGTGGTGCAGGATTTTTTGTGGACAGAGTTTGCAATATTGCAGGTGTGCCTAATAGCAATTGCGGTTCCACTCCTCTGAGGGGAAGCCCGTTATTTGAATTTTACGTGCAATCAGATGGATCTCTAAGTCCTTACATCAGGTCTAATAGTGCAAATTTCCCCGGTATTAATGCTGCTGGTTGGGATAGTGGATATAATTTGTTATCAGGAAAAGATTATGTTCTTACTTTACAAAGGGATTATGGAGGAAGTTTTACACTTTACGTGAATGGCAATTCCACTTACTCTGGCGGCACTCCAAGTAAGGTGGATGATGGTGCGGCAATTAGTCTCGATCCTTTTAAGATAGGGCGTAATACCTCAGACGATGGTGACAATACAGATTTCGACATGTCTGAATTTATTTTCTTCTCGGGTTCGATGAAGGTTAATAGTCGCAAAGAAATCGAAGATTACCTCGGTAAAAAATACAAAATTGCGATCACTCACTAACTAACTTTTTACCCATTTGAATGACTAGGTTAATCTTATCTTTTCACAAATTTACTCATCTAGTTGGTCGATATAACCACTAATCACATCAAGCCCAGCCTGCCAAAATTTTGCATCAGCAATCGATAATCCGAAAGGCTCAAGCATTTCTTTGTGATGCTTTGAGCCTCCAGCGGCAAGCATTGCCAAATATTTCTCCTCGAAGTCTTTCACTTTTCCTGATTTATAAATTCCATAAAGTGAATTCACCAAACAATCACCAAATGCGTAGGCGTAAACGTAAAAAGGAGAATGAATGAAGTGCGGAATGTAGCACCAGAAAAAGCGATATTCTTCGTCAAATTTAAAGGCTGATCCGAGACTTTCTTTTTGAATATCCATCCAAAATTTACAGAGCTGCTCAAGTGAGATCTCTTCGTTTTTTCTAGCCGCGTGCACTTTAGTTTCAAATTCCAAAAAGGCGATTTGACGAACTACGGTGTTGATCATGTCTTCAACTTTTGCGGCGATGATTAATTTTTTCTTCTCTGAATTTTTCTCGTTTTTAAGAATTTTTTGGAAAGTTAATTGCTCGCCAAAAACTGAAGCAGTTTCTGCAAGAGTAAGTGGAGTGCCAGCCATCAAAGCTCCTTGAGAGCGCGCTAGATATTGATGCACGCCATGTCCAAGTTCATGCGCTAATGTCATCACATCGCGAGTTTTTCCTTGGTAATTCATTAAAATGTAGGGATGAACCGAGGGAACACAGGAGTGAGAAAATGCACCTGAATCCTTGCCAGATCTGACTTTAGCATCGATCCAATTTTTCTTAAAAAATATTTCACCGATCTTTCTCATCTCCGGAGAAAATTCTTCGTAAGCCTCTAGAACTAAGTTCTTCGCGCTTTCCCAAGGAATAATTTTATTTTCAGCTTTGCTTAATGGCGCGTTACGATCCCAATAATTCATCACTTTTTTGCCAAGCATTTTGGCCTTAATCTTGTAGTAGCGGTGCGAAATATTGACGTAATTTTTCTTCACCTGATTCACCAAAAGATCAACAACTTCATCCTCAACAAAATTGCTTAGATTTCTTGCCGATATTGGCTTTGCAAAACCTCGCCACTCATCTTCAACTGCCTTGTCTTTGGCTAAAATATTGGTGATAAAAGCAAAAGTTTTTGAATTTTCTTCGAAGGTTTTTCCAATTGATTTCGCCGCATCTTTTCTAATTTTTTCGTCAGGGTTGCTGAGTAAATTAAAAATTTCTTGCGACGACAAAACTTTGCCACGGTAAGAAAATTTTAGATTACTAACAGTCTCATCAAACAAGCGTACAAAGGCATTGCGGCCGCTAATATTTTTTTCCAAAGAGAATTTTTCTAGCTCATTTGAGAGTTGATATTTTTTGAAAGCACGACTGTCGCGAATGAAGGGTTGGTATTTTTTTAACTCCGAACTTTTTAGTTTCTTTTCATCAATTTTGTTGAGCTCTAGGGTAAAAAAAATTAGCTGCGATTCAAATTTGTTCAGCGTTTCCGAGGTGTTTTGATAGAAAGAAATATTTGCCTGATTCGATAAATCAGCGGCGTAAATCAAGTAAGAATAGCTAGAAACTTTGCCAATTTGTTCGGAGATCTTTTCATAAGTTTCAATTGCCATAAAAAGCTGAGAAGCACTGAGTTTGCTGACTTTACCAATAAAATCCTTAGAAAATTTTTCACTCGCTTTTTCGATATTTTTTATTTCGAGAGAAATTTTTTTGTCTTTTGGTGAAGAGTAAAAATCTGAGAGATTCCACTCCGGAACATTTTTTAAATTTTTCATTTTGATTTAATTTTTCTTGTCCTCTCTTTTTTGGGGACAAAGAAGAGTTAACTATTTTTGGAAGATCGCCACCAACTCTAAATGCTTGGTAGCGTAAAATTGATCGATGGCGGTGAGATTTTTAATTTTGAAACCAGCGTCAATTAAAATCTTAGTATCGCGCTTAAAACTTTCTGGATTACAGGAGACGTAAATCAAATTTTTTAATGGCGATTTAACAATTTCTAAAATCTGTGGAGATGCGCCATTTCTGGGTGGATTAATAATTACTAAGTCAAACAGCTTTAATTCTCTTGCGGTTAGTGGCGAAGAAAAAACATCGCGAACCATGCCTTTTATTCTGCTTCCTAGATCATTTTCAGCCGCGTTTTTATTAAGCAGATTAATCATTTTTTGACTTCCTTCAAAGGCGGAAATCGATTTCACTAAATCGTGAATAGCAAAAGAATAAGCGCCAAATCCCGAGTAAATATCGGCAACATGAATTGGTTGCAAAATTGAACTGCGAATAATTTTAATAATATTCTCAAGTCCTAACCTGGTTGCTTGTATGAAGATGTCAGAATCTAAATTGATTTTAAAATCTGTAAAAAAAATCTGATTTTTTCTGAGTGAAAAAATTGGCGATATACTGTCTTTAACTCGACTAGAAATGTTGAGATTTTTTTCTTTGGCGAAGTCGATTAATTTTTTAACCTGTGAGAAATTTGGCTCTTTTTTTGCGGTCAGAACAAGATCTAAGCCATTGTCAAATAAGGTTACCGTAGCTTGAGAGTAAAAATTTTGTTCCTGAGTTTTTAGAAAATGTTTTAGTGGTAAAATCAGTGCTGAAATTTCTTTTTCAGCCGAGGAATCATCTTCGATTTCAATTAGGTTGTGAGACTTTTCGGCGAAAGATCCGAGGCGATTTTTTCCATCAATTTGAAAAGTTACTTTGCGGCGTGAATGTCCGCCAATCGAGATCCAGCTAATGTCGGCACAATAGTCACCTAATAGTTTACGTAGAGAATCTTTTTTAAACTGAGGGAATTGCGTCATTCTTTTTTCTGCGAAGTATGTGTGCTTTAAGTAGGATATCCAAGCTTCCAGAGAAGTAGGAGGTAATGAAGTAAATGATTAAACCAACTGCGATCATCGTGAATAATTCGGCCACTCTGCCTAGTTCATCGGTTTTAGCAAATAACTCACGAAGCAAGTAAAGAGTAAGTGCCATGGCAAGAGCTGGAATAAAAATTAGAACAAATTTTTTGACGAAATTTTTTTCGAAACGGAAATGTTTTTTCTTAATTAAACTGGTGATAAGTAAGGTGAGATTGAAATAGCTAGAGATCACCGAAGCAAGCACGATGCCGATATAGCCGAAATTCATCGAGAAGAAAATTACATTGAGTAGGGCATTATTGATTAGGCAAATAAAGGCAATATTCATAGGCGTTTTAGTGTCGCCACGCGAGAAGAATGATGGCTCCATAACCTTCACCAGAACGTAAGAAGGCAGGCCAAAAGAGTAGAACATCAAGGCTTGAGCGACAAAAAAACTTTCCTTTGAAGTGAATGCTCCGCGTTCAAAAAGCGAAGAGATAATTGGATAAGAAAGTACGGTGAGAGCTAGAGTGGCGGGGATTACCAAGATCATTCCCACCTCCAGTGCCATGTTTTGTAACTTAATCGCTTCGTCAAATTCGTGCGATTTTATTTTGCGCGAAAGAGCGGGAAGTAGGGCGATGCCAATCGCGATGCCAATCATCGCCAGAGGTAGTTGGTTGATGCGATCAGCGTAATAAAGGTAAGAAACTGCGCCAGAAATCATGCTCGCGAATATTGAATCGACCAGCAAGTTTATCTGCATGACATTGGCGCCAATTACTCCTGGCACTAGTTTTCGGAAGAATTTTTTAATGTCGGAATTGATCGTAGGAAAATTTGGATAAACCAAAAAACCAGCTTTAATGGTGAAGAAAAACAGCCAGAGAAATTGTAAAATTCCGGCAATGAAAACACCCCAGGAAAGTGCGTAGGCGTAGTTAGGAGCGATTGGTCCAAAAACAAAAACGGAAGCGATTAATGTTGCGTTTAAGATGATTGGTGAAGAGGCGGGAACGGCGAATTTATTTAGTGAGTTCAGAATTCCTGAGCATAAAGAAACCAGTGAAATGAAGATTAAATAAAAAATTGTGATGCGCGAAAGACTGATGAGAAGATCAGATTTTTCTGGGTCGCTGAAGAATCCGGGAAATAAAATTTTCATGAAAGTCGGCATGAAAATTTGGAAAATAATGGTGAAAAAAAGTAGGGCGTAAAAAAGTATCGAGAAAATATTTCTGACAAAAAATTTCTCATCTGCATCGGTTTTTTTATCTTGCAGCTTCTCGATGAATATGGGTACGAATGCTGAGTTGAAAGCGCCTTCGGCAAATATGCGGCGGAAGAAATTTGGTAAACGAAATGCAGCGAAAAATGCATCGGATAACATGCTAACGCCGACATATCGTGCGATCAAAATGTCGCGCACAAAACCGAGAATGCGCGAGAGAGAAATGAAGAAAGAGATTGTGAAGATTGAGCGAAACATTCTGTGAGAGTATTTGTGACTTTTCTCGGATGCGAAAAATCTTTTCGCCGGTTGAGCGAAGTCTAAACCAAGAAAAGTCGACACTGAACTTTCTTGGTTTCGACTTCGCTCAACCGGCG
>CAMBES010000105.1 GCA_945865855.1 Rhizobium sp. Q54
GATAAAAAAGGCGTTGCAAGTCTTGTCATCGATCTTCCAAGCGAAAAAGTTAACAAGCTCTCTGCTCCAGTAATGGCAGAAATTGAGCAGGTTCTAAATGTATTGAGTGGAAATAAGGCGGCTAGGGTTCTGGTGATTACTTCGGCCAAAAAAGATATTTTTATTGCTGGCGCAGACATTAATGAAATTAAAGATTTGCGCGATCCCAAGGATGCATTTGCGAAAGTTTCTCGCGGTCAAGAAATCATGAATAAAATTGCGGCGCTAAAAATTCCAACCATCGCAGTGATTAATGGTGCCTGCCTTGGTGGTGGTTTGGAACTTGCTTTGGCTTGTAAATATCGCGTGGCGATTGCCAATCCAAAAACACAACTTGGATTGCCAGAAGTTAATCTCGGAATCATTCCTGGCTTTGGCGGAACGCAACGTTTACCGAAATTAGTTGGATTACCCGAGGCTCTAAAAATTATTCTTTCAGGGAAGGCAATTGATGCTCGTAAAGCTTTGAAAATTGGGCTTGTAGATGAATTAATACGTGAAGAATTTTTGACTGAAAAACTCAGTCAATTCGCAAATGAAATTTTAAAAAATCCGGAGAGTAATTGTTATTTAAGTCTCAGAAGCAAAGCACGCAAAAAACGCTTTATCTTCGAAACGCTTTTATTCGGAAAATTCCTGATTTTTTATTTCGCGCAAAAAGATTTATGGGAAAAAACCAAAGGTCGTTATCCAGCTCCATTCGTGGCTTTGGAGGTGATTAAAAGAACTTACGGCCGAACTTATGGTGTGCGCGGATTTAAAACTGAACTCGAAGCGTTTTGCGAACTTTGTGTTGGCGATATTTCGAAAAATTTAATTGAAATTTTCTTCACTAACGAAGCGCTAAAGAAAGACTCTGGCGTCGATACTGATGTCGTCGGAGCAGATTTAGAAAGAGTTGCGGTGATTGGTGCTGGGGTGATGGGGGGCGGAATTGCCTGGCTCTTTGCTAATAATGGCATCAATGTTCGCGTTAAAGATATTAACCAGAAGGCTATAGCTCTGGGTTATAATCAGATCATCAAAATTTTTGATCAGCTCAAAAAAATTAAAAAATTAACTCAAGAGCAGATTAATTTTAAAATCGGCAATGTTACCACTAGTCTTGATTACATTGGGTTTACACATGCTGATTTAGTTATTGAGGCCGTAGTCGAAAATATGGCAGTTAAGAAAACTATTTTGGCCGAAGCAGAAACTAAGGTCGAAAAAAATACCGTGATTGCTTCAAATACTTCTTCTCTTTCTATTTCTGAAATGGCGAACGCCCTACAAAATCCTGAGCGATTTGTGGGTATGCATTTTTTTAATCCGGTAAATCGCATGCCACTTGTTGAAGTAATTCGTGGCGAAAAAACTTCTGATGCTGCGGTGGCAACAATTGTAAAACTGTCTAAGAAACTAGGAAAAACACCTATTGTCGTTAAAGATGTTGCCGGATTTTTAGTGAATCGGATCCTGCTTCCTTACATGAACGAAGCGGCATATTTACTGCAAGAGGGCGCCGAGGTTAAACGCATCGATTTTGTAATCGAAAAATTCGGTATGCCAATGGGGCCATTTATTCTTGCTGATGTTGTGGGAATTGATGTTGGTGTAAAAGTCGCTCATTCTTTAGAAGAAGCTTATGGAGAGCGCATGCGAGTTGCTGATATTCTTGAAGAAATTTATCAAAATCACAAAACACTTTTAGGCAAAAAAGTTGGTAAAGGCTTCTATATTCATACGGCACAAAATCATGTTAACGGTGAGGTAAATAAGATTTTGTCGAAAGTGAGAAGTGCTAAAAATATCCACACAATTTACATTCGTGACGAAGAAATTATCGATCGCTGCATCTTGATGATGGCCAATGAAGCAGCGAAATGTCTGGAAGAAAATGTAGTCAAAAATGCTTCCTACCTTGATATGGCGATGATCATGGGTTGTGGCTTTCCACCTTTTCGTGGTGGCGTTCTGAAGTATGTTGATTCTTGCGGAATCGAAAATGTTGTGAAGAAGTTGCAAGAACTAAATAAGAAACATGGAAAGCGTTTTGAAGTGAGCAAACTACTTCTCGAGATGGCGCAAAGAAAACAAAAATTTTACGCCTAGATGACGTTAATAAGTAGCGTCTATCTCCTAATTTTTTTGCCGCTAATTGCTGCAATTTTTTGTCAGACCGTTCCGCTAAAAAAAAATTATTTTTGGTTTACTTTCACTTGCTGCATTGCTGTTTTTTTATTAGTCTTAAGTTTTTATCCGCAGATTTTGACTCAGAAAAAAATCAGTAATGATTTTCAACTTTCTCTTTTGTCGCTTGGTCTTGAGTTTAGTCTAGACGTACTTGGATACTTTTTCCTTCTACTTCTCATTTTTGCCAAGATCGTCGTTTTATTTTTCTACCGCTTTGATGTTGAAAAATTCTTAACTGAAAAAAATGCCAAGATCTTTTACTCAGTTTTTCTGCTGAATCTCTTTGCTCTGATTAATATTTTACTTACCAACAACCTCTTCAATCTCTTCGTTTTTTTAGAGATTTACTCTTTCACATTTTTTGCCATTTCAACTTTATCACGCGATGGCGAATTGCTAAAAATTTCCTTCCGTGATTTTTGTTTAAATGCTACAGCTTCTTTGCTGCTTTTATTTTGTTTCTTGATGGTGCACTTGCTGTTTAAAAAAATAAATTTTGATCAAATTTCTGCTGACATTAACATGTTTGCGAGTTGTGATTCAGTGATTTCTCTAACTATTTTATTATTTCTAGCCACGGCATTTCTGATTAAATTTTTTCCCTTCTGGTTGTTTTTTGCGAAGATCAAAAATAATAATCTAGTCACCAACTTTTTGATTGCTGAATCAATGTTTATAAAAAGTTCTGTGGGAATTTTTTTAACATTAAAATTCGTTTATTTCTTCTTCGGAAAAACTTTCCTCTTCATTACTCTTGGCCTTGATTATCCGCTAGTTTTTTTTGCAATTTTACTAATTATTTTTAGTGCGATTGGAGTTTACCAACAGAAGCATTTGCAATCGATTTGCATTCATCTTTGCCTGATAAACGTGGGTTTTATTTTTGCTGCGATAGGTCTACACAGCTTAGATGCACTTAAGGCAGTCTTCTTTTACATGCTGAATTTTAATCTGGTTAATCTGTTTTTTTTCGTCTTTGCTACTTTTTTAAAACGTCGCTTCGGTAGTGCATCGCTCATTAAAATTTCTTTAATTAAACAGAATCATTTGCTGCTAATTTTGCCGCTAAAACTGCTAATTTTTTTAGCTGCCGCCTTTCCACTTACTCCACTATTTTTTGCTAATTGGAATATGGCTTATGCCAGCTTAAATCCTGGCTTTGAGTCATCTTTATTAATCGCGTTGATTGTTGCAAATTTTGCTTACGCAGATTTGGCTACGCGTTTTATCGATGCGATTTTTGCCAAAGGAAATGCCGTGCCAACAACAGTTAAATTAGAAACCTATCAATCTTACCTGATTTCACTCTGGCTGCTAATTTTAGCGATTTGCTTTGTGGTATTTTTTGTCGCATTTGCCGAGCAACTCTCGACAAATTTCGCCCATTATTTACTCTCAATATGACAAAATTCTTACCGCTAATTCTTGTGGCGATACCACTACTTGGCTGTCTATTATCTAGTTTTAAGATGCAGAATTTTTTCTTAAGATTATTTGATTCCTTTCTGCCGATTATTTTTTTTGCCAATTTGGTTGGAGTATATCGACAAGTAGAAAATCACGGAGCATTTGTCGGGTTTCACTTAGAAAAAACCACTTTAATTTTTTTATTTCTTCTTGGCTTTTTGTGGCTAGTTTTTGCTTTTTATTCACAGCGATTTTGGCAGTTAAATTCGGAAGAAAGATCGCAAGAATTAAGAATATTTGTTGGTTTCGTCGTAGCCATCTTGACCTCAATTCTTCTTGGCAAAAACTTACTGCTTATATTTTTTTGCTACAGCTGTCTAATTCTCGGTACTCAGCTTTTTGCGGTAAGATTTTTACGTCAGACCGAAGTTGTCTTCTTGCGCCTCTTTACTTTTTTACTTTATTTTGAATCGTTTTTTTTCTTTCTAGCCTTGGTAGCGACTAGTAAATTTACGAAAGGATCAAGCATTGAAGATCTTAGTCGTGAACAAGGAATGATTTTATTTATCCTCTATTTCTTTGGCCTTTTTCTCTCGGCGCTGATGCCATATTTTATATTTTTTCGTAAGCCAAATATTGAGCCGATCATAACTTACGTTTTCTTTTTTTTGGCTTACAGCTTTGCCAGTATTTGTATTTTTGTTAAGTTGCTGACCTTGGTCTTTGGCTTCGATTTTTTTGCTAAAATTCTAGCTGGAAATGTTTTTACTTTGTTGGAAGTGATATTCTTTTTTAACATTTTCATCGCTTCAATATTCATAGTGTTTAGTCGTGGAATTAAGCTCTCATTTTTTTACTTATTCTTTCAGCAATTATTCTTCGTTATTTTTTCGTTTATTTTTTTTGCCACTTTTAAAGCGCGCATGGTTTATTTGGGATTAATTTCCTTTTCCCTCTCTCTCACTTTAATTTTTTTCTGTGTTTCTAATATTAGTTTGTACCTGTCAAAATCTAGTGCCAAAAGTTTGATTGGGCTTTTTTACCAACTGCCGATTAACACTACATTGTTAATCTTCTCCATCGCGAGCATTGCCGGATTAATTCCAACAATTGGCGCGATTGAACAATTCCAGCTAATTAAAATTATTTGGCAGAAGCATTTATGGATTTCCGCATCGATTATCGCGATTAATTCAGCGGCACTGATGATATTTGCGGGCAAAATGTTTTACCATTTTACATCGCGCTTAGACGAAGATGTAAGTGAAGAAAATCTTATTTTTGCACGCAATATTGACTTTGATTCCAGCTTACTTCTTACATCTCTGCTAACGGCCATAATCATTCTTTCTGG
>CAMBES010000106.1 GCA_945865855.1 Rhizobium sp. Q54
GCGTAAGTGCCAATCGCCGAATCGCTTCTTACTTTAACTGCCACGCCATTTAACAGCGCTTCAATCATGTTGATGTCATTGTATTTTGATTCATTCCAAGCCATGTCATCTTTGGTTTTGAGCTTGAATTGTTTGTTGTCGACTAAGACAAAAATTTTGCTACCGAGTTTGTATTCGAAGCCACCAAATACACTCACTTCCTCGCTACGATCTTTTTGAAAGCGCGAAATCATCAAATAAGGTTTTTGGCGTGAATTATGATCTGTATCCGATGCGAATGGATGTGCGACGATGTAGCAAGTTTTGTAATCCAACTCGTTTTCTTGAATTTCGTAAACAGTGAAGTCGTAAAAAGAGCTATCGATTATTTGTGCTGAAGCCGTGCCGCAGAAAAATAATAATGTGAGAATGTAGAGATATTTTATCACCTAAGAAATACGCAAAAGGGAATGATCAAGAACGGTTAAAAGACCTTGTTTTGAAGAAGAGTCGGGAAAAGTTTTTAAGTTTTCCTGAGCTAGTTTGTGATGTAATAAGGCCATGTCTTTAGCAATTCCAAGCGCATCATGTTTTTTAAGCAAAGCTAAAATTATCGCGAAGTCATTTTGATTTTTCTCACCGCTAGAGAAATTTTTAGCGAAAAGTTCGGCGATTAACTTTTGCTCTGTTTCGTCAGCTTTAGCGTAAAGTAAAATGATTGGTAGAGTTACTTTTCCTTCAAAAAAATCCCCACCAATTTCTTTGCCAAGAATTTCTGTTTGCGAAGAATAATCGAGTATGTCATCAATTATCTGAAAAATGATTCCAAGATTTTTTCCAAAGTCGCAAAGCATCTCTGCTTCTAGCTCTGGACGCTCATTGATCAGTGCGCCAGATTCACAAGCTGCAGAAAAAAGTACTGCAGTTTTGCCAAAAATAATCTCAAAATATTTTTCCTGCGACAGTGCAACATCATTAGAATTTTGTAGCTGCATCACTTCGCCATCTGCCATTATCGAAGAGGCTTTCGCCAGTAAATCAAGCACACGTAAATTTTTACCGCGCACCATTAATTGGAAGGCAATCGAAAAGAGGTAATCGCCAACGAGAATGCTAACTTTATTGTCCCAAAGCGCATTGGCAGTTTTCTTGCCTCGCCTTATCTCGCTTACATCAACAACATCATCATGCAGTAAGGTTGCTGAGTGAATTAATTCGACCGCGGCCGCTAAATCATGACCAGTTTTATCGCCACAAATTCGTGCAGAGAGAATTAGAAGAATTGGTCTTACGCGTTTTCCGCCAGAGGAAATTAAGTGCTTCGAAATCTCTTGAATCAAAGGGGATTTGCCTTTTGCAAATTCTAAAATTGTTGCGTCGATTATTTTTAAATCCGCTTCCAATGCATCGATTATTTCTTGGAAATTTTTCATCTATTGAGAGCTCTGAACAAGCATCAAAATTTTATTACGACATTGCTCGATTGTGGCAGAAACATCATTTAAAGTTGATCTAATGATTTCCGTAGATTCTTCAGAGTGGCCGCGCTTTACGAATTCGATGTAAGTAGTGGCGAGTTTGTCAGCATAGTCCTCAAGACGCTTGGTAATTTCTTCAACAATTTCGAATTGCTGTTCGGATAATTTGTGAGAACTGCATTCCGCCGCCCTGATTAATTGATCGGCGTAGGCGTAATACTCAATGATTTCGTTGTAGAGCTGTTCTTGATTGAGGGTTGCCATTGTCTTTCGTGAGATTTTTGGGAAGAAGAACCGAAAGCTATTTTTGGCCTGGTAAAAGTCTAGATCCGAAAATCGCGGTACCTAGACGGATGTGAGTTGCGCCAAGTGCAATTGCCTCTTCAAAATCAGCGCTCATGCCCATTGAAAGATTTTTTAAATTATTTTCTTTGGCGAATTTTGCGAGTAAGGCAAAGTAGGGTGAGGCTAACTCTTCAGTGGGTGGAATGCACATCAAGCCCGTAACATTTAATCCTAATTCGTCGCGAGAAAATTTAACAAAATCACTGATTTCATGAGGCGCAATCCCGTGTTTCTGTGATTCTTCCCCAATATTTACCTGAATAAAAATCTCCGGATTTTTTTGCTTTTTAGTGATTTCTTTTTTCAAAACCTCGGCAAGTTTTTTGCTGTCGAGAGTTTGAATAAAGTCAAACAGTGCAACGGCTTGCGCAGCTTTGTTACTTTGTAAATGACCAATTAAATGTAGGTTAATCTCAGGAAATTTCTTCTGAATTTCTGGCCATTTCTCTTCAGCTTCTTTTAAGTAATTTTCGCCAAAAACTCTGCAGCCAGAATCTATTGCTTGCTGAATTTTTTCCGCATCAAAATTTTTTGAAACGGTAATTAAATTGACTTGCGATCTATCTCGGCTGTAGGTTTTGCAGGCATGTTTAATTTTTTCGTTAAGCAAAAATAAGTTTTGTTCAATCATGTTTCAGTCTGTTTTTTTTACGGATCGCAAGAAGATTTCTGACTTTAAAAAAGTAATTAAAAATCTGCCAAAAAATTCTGTCGTTATTATTCGTGAATATGATCTCGCAACAAAAGAGAGAGAAATTTTTGCGCAAGAAATTTCTAATTTAGCACGCGACAGAGGTCTGAAAATTCTGGTCGGAAAAGATTTAATTCTGGCACAAAAAATTAAAGCTGACGGCGTTCATTTTTCTGATTTTGATAAATTACCTCTCTCGCTTTTGAAGCCCAGAAACTTTATTTTCAGTTTTTCTTGTCATAGTTTGAAATCCTTTCTGGACTCTCAAAGACTAAAACCAGACATGATTTTTATCTCGCCAATTTTTCCAACTTCGAGTCACCAAGAGACAAAATCTCTTGGAATCCAATACTTAGCAAAAATCATTACCAAAAATCGAAACGAGCTGCCAATTTACGCGCTCGGCGGTGTTAATTCTACAAATATAAAATCGCTCAAGAAGCTCGGACTAGCCGGCTTCGGAGCAATCAATTTTTTTCAAACTAACTGATGAAAATTACTCCAGTAATTCTTTCTGGTGGTTCTGGAACTAGGCTCTGGCCGGTTTCGCGCGAACTTAATCCAAAACAATTTTTAGATTTTTTTGGCAAGTATTCACTTTTTCAACAAACGGCATTACGCGTAAAATCAAAAGATTTCGAAAAGCCGATTGTTGTCTGCAATAATGAGCACCGCTTTACTGCCGCTGAAGAATTACAAAAAATCGGCATTGAGCCACATTCAATTATTCTTGAACCTTGTGCCCGAAATACTGCCCCTGCAATCGCAATTGCAGCAATCGGAGTAATTACTTCCGATCAAAAAAATGATGTGATTTTGGTAATGCCATCCGACCACATTATTCGTGACGAGAAAAAATTTATTACTCAGGTAAAAAATTCTTTTGCCGCAGCGCAAGCGGGATACTTAATTACCTTTGGTATCATGCCAGACAAGGCCGAAACCGGATATGGCTACATTAAAAAATCTGCGGAAGTTAAGGATTTCTCTGAGGTTTTTTCGGTCGAGAAATTCATTGAAAAACCCAATCAAGAAACCGCCGAAAAATTTCTCGCCGAGGGGAAAAGTTTTGGAAATTATTTGTGGAATAGCGGCATATTCATGTTCCGAGCCTCCTCTTATTTGGAAGCGTTACAAAAATACCACAACGACATCTTTATTGCCTGCATCAACTCTCATAACAAAGCGCGCCGCGATCTAGACTTTATGCGCTTGCCAGAGGAGGATTTTGGGCAATGCGCAAATATTTCGATTGATTACGCGGTAATGGAGAAAGCTGAAAAAGTTGCGGTTGTGCCGGTGAATATTGGTTGGTCTGACGTTGGTTCTTGGAGTGCGGTTGCTGAATTGTCGCCGCAAAATGAAGATGGAAATACTTTACTTGGTGACGCATTTTCTCTGAACAGCAAGAACTGTTACGTTAACTCGCGTAGCCGCTTGGTTGCTACGATTGGCGTAGAAAATCTGATCGTGATTGCGCTGAAAGATGTGGTGCTCGTGCTCAATAAAAATAATTCGCAGGATGTTAAAAAAATGTTCGAGTTGCTCAAAAATCAGAAGCGCGAAGAATGTTTTTCACACACAAAAGTTTTGCGTCCTTGGGGCAGTTTTGAAGTGATTGACGACGCTGATCGTTTCAAAGCAAAACGTATTACCGTAAAACCAGGTGCTTCACTTTCGCTGCAAATGCATAATCATCGCGCGGAACATTGGATTGTTGTTAAGGGTACAGCCCACGTGACTTGTGATAAGTATGAATTTATTCTTACCGAAGACAAATCGACCTACATTCCAATCGGCAAAAAACATCGCCTCGAGAATAAAGGAAAAATTCCGCTCGAGTTAATTGAAGTGCAAACTGGCGAATATTTAGGTGAAGACGACATTGTGAGATTCAGTGACATTTACGGCCGTTAAAAGAATTATTTTTGGACTTGGATCCAACTTAGGAGATCGAGAATCTTACCTCGATTCTGCGGTTGCAGAGCTAGAAAGAGAGCTGTTTCTTAGCAATTCAAGAAAATCAAAAATATTCAGAAATCCGGCAATGCTTTTGCCAAATTCGCCAGCGGAATGGAACGTTGAATTTTTCAATATCGCTTTTTCTGCGAATATTGATTCACAAAAATTTTCACCGGAAAAAATTTTAGAAATTGTCAAAAAAATCGAAAAAAATTTAGGAAGAAAAGAGCGCGAAAAATGGTCACCGCGTGAGATCGACATTGATATTTTGGCGATTGGTAATTTGCGGATTAATCTTGGTAAAAAACTCACAATTCCTCATCCTGGGCTGCTTGAGCGGGATTTTTTTATTCAGACGGTTAGGGAGATCGAGCCTGGTTTTAGCTTTCTTAATCCTAACCCAAGTTGGGATTAAGAAGAAGTTTTTTCATCGTAACGGCCTCGATTCCAGTAAAATTCTTTAGTGTTTCAACAAT
>CAMBES010000107.1 GCA_945865855.1 Rhizobium sp. Q54
CATCGGTTTTTAGATCGTTATGCTTGATTAAGCTTAGAATTTTGATGGTTTGCTCAACATCGCTGTGAGTCAAAAACAAAGTTTCTTTGTTGATTTCAAGGCCCAAACGATGGTTCATTTTCATTCTACCTACGTCAGATAGATTGTAACGAGCATCAGAGAAGAACAAGTTTTCGAAGTAGTTCTTAGCAACTTCTAGAGATGATGGAGCCTCGCCAAGTCTGATTGCTTTGTAAACGTCAAACAAAGCATCTTTTTGATTTTGGTTTTTATCAACCAACATCGTGTTGTAGAGATATGGACCCATTTCAGACTTGCTCGGATTAATCACCGGAACTGTTGCAAAATTTAACTTGTGCAAAATTTCTAGGCTTTCAGTGGTAATGATTGAGCCAGCGTCGAGCAAAAGCTCGCCAGTTTCTGATTCTATTAAGTCTGCAGCAACAACATAGCCCGGAAGAACTTCAGCAGTTAATAAGTAATGCGTGAATTTTTCTGACTGCAATTTGTCGATCGATTTACGATTGAGTTTAACGCCTTCTTTCACCTTTACTTCGCCGGAATTAGCACAAACCAAGTCGTAAGGAACTTTTCTGCCAGAAAAAGACTCTGGATCAAACGCCAATGCCCAGCCTTTTTTTGTAAAGATCGCATCAACAGAGCCGTAGAAAGTACGAATAATTGTCTCAGAACTCATTCCAAGTGCGCGCAAAAGAGAAGTTGCTGGGATTTTTCTTTTTTTGTCGACGCGAAAATGAAGGACATCTTTGCTATCAAATTCAAAATCAAGCCAGGAGCCGATATGAGGGATAATTTTTGCGGAGTAGGATTTCGATCCAGATAATTTTACATTTTCACTATCGAAGAAAACACCGGGTGCGCGACGCATTTGCGAAACAACAACTCTTTCTGCGCCGTTAACAACAAAACTTCCTGTTTCTGTCATTAAAGGAATTTCGCACAAGTAAACCTCTTGCTCTTTGATTGAGCGAATTTCTTTAACTTCGCTACCTTCTTCTTGATGCCACAAGACTAGGCGAAGCTGAGCATGAAGAGGGGCCGAAAAAGTTCTACCCGCAGAAAGACACTCTTGCGCTTCGTATTTAGATTGACCAAGTGAATAACTAAGAAATTCGACCGTAACTCTATCGGCTGAATCAGAAAGTGGAAAAAACGAGTGAAAAACCGATTGGATACCAACATTTTCACGTTGCTCGTGTGGAATTTTTGCCTGTAAAAATCTGTCGTAAGATTCTTTTTGTAGTGCGATCAGATTAGGAATCGCAATTACTTCTTTGCCACCGCTATTGCTGAAACTCTTTCTAAAAAGAACCTGATCGAAGTTACGAATCTGAGCCATGTTTATCCTTTTTGAGTAACTTTATTAAAAACGCCAAAACCCAATCCACTAAAACTAGTGGATTGGCTTGAAAAGATTTGTTTGCTTTATTTCAACTCAACCTTTGCGCCAGCCGCTTCGAGCTTCTTTTTAATTTCTTCTGCTTCTGATGCAGATACGTCAGATTTAACAGTTTTTGGTGCAGCCTCAACTAGATCTTTGGCTTCTTTCAAGCCCAGATTGGTAATCGCACGAACTTCTTTAATAACGTTGATTTTATTATCACCAAAAGCAGTTAGAACAACGTCAAATTTGTCTTTAACTTCGACTACAGCAGCTACAGCAGGAGCAGCAGAAGCAAATGCAGCAGCGGATACGCCCCACTTTTCTTCTAGCTTTTTGCTTAATTCAGCAAGCTCAAGAATAGTTAGAGATGATAGAGATTCTGATAGTTGTTCAAGATTAGTAGACATGTCGACTTTAGTTGAGGTTAGTTAATAATTTTTTGTAATTAGTTAGTTTTTAGAGTTGCCAAGCCTTTTTCTGGAGCAGTAAGCAACCTAACAAAGTTAGATTGAGCGGCATTAAGTATACCAAGGAAGGAAGCGCGAACTTCTTCGAATGATCCAAGTTTCGCCATCTCTTTAATGGCGGATTCAGTCACCAAAGATTTGTTGAAGAAGCCAGCCTTGATTTTCAAAACTTCAATCTGCTTAGCCATGTCTGCGATTATCTTAGACAATGCTACTGGATCTTGCGAATAAAGAAGTGCCGTTGGACCAGAAAGGTGCTCGGAAAGAGCCTTAAGCTCAGTTTTTTCGACCGCAACTTTTACTAAAGTATTTTTGGCGATTTTCATTCCGCAGCCTTTTGACTTCAAAGCTACGCGTAAATCGTAAAGCTGTTTATCACTCATGCCGCGATAATGAATAACGGCAACGAAGGCGCTATTCACAAGATTGTTTTGTAACGAGGTAACTAATTGTGATTTTTGTTCTCTGTTCATTTGCTAACTCACTTAAACTGATTCGATGGCGACTTGCACGGAAGGTCCCATTGTTGAACTCAAATAGAGCTCTCTAATGAATTTTCCCTTAGAAGATTCCGGCTTAGAAGATTTGATTGCTTTGACGGCGCTCTGCACATTTTCGAGAAGATTTTTTGCATCAAAATCAAGCTTTCCAATCATGCAATGCACAGTTCCACCTTTGTCGTTCTTGAAGTTAATCTTTCCCTTCATTGCATCAGTAACTGCTTTCTTTACATCGGGAGTAACTGTGCCGTTTTTTGGACTTGGCATTAAGCCGCGGGGCCCAAGCTTTTTAGCAAGCTTACTAATTTTCGTCATAACATCTGGAGTGGCAACGCAGCAGTCAAAATCGAGAAATCCACCCTCAACTTTGACAAGCAATTCATCCAAACCTGCCAATATCGCACCGGCTTCCAGAGCGGTTTTTTTCTGGTCTTCGTTACCAGTAAAAACGATTACTCTAACCTTTTTTCCAGATCCATGAGGCAGCATGATTGAACCTTTGACGGTTTGATCCGATTGCTTGGCATCGATTCCTAAGTTTAGCGCAACGTCAATCGACTCAACGAATTTACGTTTTTTTGTTGCTGCTAAATCTTGGACCTTTTTTATGGCCTCTTCGATATTTGCTGCTTTGCATTTTTCGACTACTTGTTTCTGATTTTTCTTCACCATTTTTAAAAAAATTTTATTCGACTACTTCCAAACCCATTGAGGTCGCAGAACCTTTAACCATCTGCATGCAAGCAGTTAGATCAGAACTATTCATGTCGACCATTTTTTTCTTGGCGACATTAGCAATTTGAGCCGTGTTAATTTTACCGGCAGAATCTTTTCCTGGAGCTGAAGAGCCTTTTGCAAGGCTGATTTCCTTCATGATTAAGTAAGAAACCGGAGGATTTTTGGTAATGAATGTAAAGGATTTATCCTTGTAAGCAGTGATCGTAACTGGAATTGGCGTACCAAGATCGTAATCAAATTTAAGCGCGTTAAATTGCTTACAAAACTCCATGATGTTAAGGCCTTTTTGACCTAGAGCTGGTCCAATTGGAGGCGCTGGATTAGCCTTTCCTGAAGCTACTTGTAGCTTAATAATACCCAGGACTTCTTTAGAACTTTTTGACATTGCTTAAAATTACTTAAAACGGGGATGAAGCCTTGATTTCAGTGGCCTCATAGGCACCTAGGAACCCTACCCGGAAAACGAAAGGCGCGGCAACTTATTTTTCAAACTCTAACTTGCAAATTATTTTTTAACTTTTCTTGGACGCGGTCTCAAAACTAATGCGTGGATCAATAATTTTGTAGGTAAAATCAGAAATAATATTGGTCACCAAGCCAAGTAATGTAAAGATATAAAGCGTTGCAAACATCAGTGGATAGTCGCGCGAAATTGCCGATTCATAACCCAGAAGCCCCAAGCCATCGAGAGAGAAAATTACCTCAATCAACATTGAGCTAGTAAAAAAAATTCCAATCAAAGCCGCGGGCAATCCAGCAATTACAATCAACATCGCGTTACGAAAAACGTGGCGGTACAAAACTTTTTGCTGATTCAAACCCTTGGCGTAAGCGGCGATGACGTAGTTTTTATTAACTTCTTCAATGAAGGAATTTTTGACAAAAAAAGTTAGCGAAGCAAATCCACCAACAACCATTGATGCAACCGGAAGAATTAAATGCCAAAAATAATCAGCGATTTTTTGCCAAAAACTTAGCTCGTCAAAATTTGCCGAAACTAATCCGCGCAGTGGAAAAATATTTAAAAAATTTCCCCCACACAAAAGCGTAATTAGCAAAATCGCAAAAAGAAAAGATGGGATTGCATGCAAAAAAATCACCACACTACTCGTCCAAATATCAAACTTTGAACCATCATTTACCGCCTTCTTAATGCCCAGCGGAATGGAAATTAAATAGACGAGCAAAACCGTCCATAGGCCTAGAGAAATCGAAACCGGCAGTTTATCCAAGATCAGCTCGGAGATTTTTTTATCTTGATAAAAACTCATTCCAAAATCGAAGGTAAAGTATTTTTTCATCATCAAAAAAAATCGCTCGGAAAGCGACCGATCGAAGCCGTAAAGTTTTTTTATTTTCTCGATTAATTCTTCGTCAACACCTTGTGAGCCTTGATAGTTCAAGGTCGAATCACTAGCCAAATTAATATTTCCTACCTCGCCAGAAACTTTTGTTGCGTGATTCATCTGCGCCACAAACCTTTCCATTGGCCCGCCTGGAGAGGTTTGAATGATCAAAAAATTGACCAACATTATTACAAAAAGCGTTGGAAAAATTAGCAGAAAACGCTTGAAAAAATACATGTGGGTAATT
>CAMBES010000108.1 GCA_945865855.1 Rhizobium sp. Q54
TCGAAAAAATCGCCGTTGAAGAAGCTGAAGCTGGCGACATCGTTTCAATCGCCGGTCTAGAAAAAGCCTCGGTTGCCGATACTCTTTGTGACACTTCAATCACTGAGCCGATCAAATCTACTCCGATCGATCCGCCAACTATGGCGATCACAATCGGCGTGAATGACTCTCCCCTCGCTGGAACTGAAGGTTCAAAAGTTACTTCGCGCATGATCCGCGATCGTCTTTTCGCCGAAAATGAAACTAACGTCGCCATCAAAGTAAAAGAAGCTGAAGCAAAAGATGCTTTTGAAGTGGGTGGACGCGGTGAATTACAGCTTGGCGTATTGATTGAAAACATGCGTCGTGAGGGCTTTGAGCTTTCAGTTTCAAGACCTCGTGTACTTTTTAAAAGAGGCGAAGGCAATGAAATTTTAGAGCCAATCGAAGAAGTTGTTGTTGATGTTGACGATAATTTTTCTGGCGTAGTTGTCGAAAAACTTTCTTCACGTAAAGGCGAAATGATCGACATGCGCCCTTCAACTGGCGGCAAAACTCGCATCATTTTCTACGTGCCTTCACGTGGTTTGATCGGCTACCAAAGTGAATTCTTAACCGACACCAAAGGCAGTGGAGTTCTTAACAGAATTTTCCACAACTACGTTCCTTACAAAGGCGAAATCGGCTTCAAGAAAAATGGCGCACTGATTGCAACTGATCCAGGTGAAGCTGTAGCTTTTGCTCTCTGGAACCTACAGGATCGCGGCACAATGTTCATCAAACCACAACAAAAAGTTTATTCTGGAATGGTAGTTGGTGAAAATTCCAAGCAAGGAGATCTGGAAGTTAACGTCTTGAAAGGAAAACAACTTTCTAACGTTCGCGCTTCTGGAACTGACGAAGCGATTCGCCTAACTCCTCCTCGCGAACTAACTCTTGAAGACATGATCACCTACGTTGGCGACGATGAATTGGTTGAAGTTACACCAAAATCTTTGCGCCTGCGTAAGAAATTTTTGGATTCAAATGATCGCAAAAGATTAGGCCGCTCGAAAGAAGCAAAGTTTGATTTTGTACAAGAATAATCAAAAGGTTGTCTCTGGCCAGAGACAACTTAAGTCATGGCGAGCCTTCTAAACCCTAGGCTCGCCAAAAATATTAAAAAAGATCCCGATGTTTTTCACCACGAAAATCCTCGAGAGGGAGCGTCAGAATTTTTCTCTCTGGCTGCCAGTTTTCTTCGCTTTTGGTGTCGCATTTTATTTCTCCTTCTCCGCAAATTTTTTAGAAAAATTTCCATTTTTTCTCGCGCTTTTTTGCGTCGCGATTTTTTTATTTATCCTCAACCGCTCTTTGATAATCCTGGCCTGTGCCGCTTTTCTGGTCGGAAGTTTTTACGCAAAAATCTACGAAAAACCTGCTCCAATTACTAATAAGCTTTTCATCGATGTCGTTGGAAAAGTTGAGTCGGTAAAAAGATTTACAAATCCCGTAAACGGTGTCGAAGGTACGAGTTTAATGATTGTAGAGCCTGTGCTGCAGAAAATCACTAACTACGAAAAGAAAAAGCCAGCGATTAAAAAACACAAAAGAAAAACAAAAAAACTCTCAGCGCCATCCTCGCGCTCTTCTCTGTCATCCTCGCGAAAGCGTGGATCAAAGAGCAAAAAACTTGGAGCAAGAATCCCTCCTCTGGCCCCTCCAGATTCCCATCTTCGCGGGAATGACAAGCTAAAGTTTCGTGAAGGCGAAATCAAAAAGTTAGCCAACCTTCCTGACTACCAAGAGCTCGACCGCAAATTCTTAGACTACCGCGGAGCTTACCAGCAAGAGCTTCCAGGCAATCTCCAAAAAATTTCCGTTAACCTTGTAAAAAACTCCGCAGCAATTTCAGTCAACGATAAAATCTCTTTCCGCGCATTTTTACAGCCGCCGCGCGACAAGGAATTTCTCGGTGATTTTGATTATATCTTGGATTCTAAAACCAAACAAATCGCCGCTTACGGCTTTATCTCTGGCGAAGCAAAAATCTTAGAAAAAGGAAAGATTTCCAATCTTGATGAGTGGTTTTTGTCTCTGCGCGAAAAAATTCGGCAGAAGATTTTTTCGATTCTAAGTGGCGACGAGGCCGCAATTGCTGCGGCCTTTTTAATTGGTGACCAACATCAAATCTCCAAAGAATCCGCTATAGAAATTCGCAACTCTGGCCTTTCCCATTTACTCTCGATCTCTGGTTTTCATCTCTCGCTCGCTGGAGCAATTTTTTTTATTTCGCTGCGTTTTGCTTTGGCCCGAAACGAATATTTAGCCCTGCATTTTGATCTCAAAAAAATTGCTGCTGCTGTCGCGATTTTTGCTGTTTATTTTTATCTCAAGCTCGCCGGCTCACCCTTGCCAGCACAGCGCGCATTCCTCTTCGTCTTTTGCGCCTTACTCGCCTTATTATTCAGCGAAAAACTTGATGCCAAACGCGCAACAATGTTCGGCGCCTTGTTACTCATTCTTCTAAATCCTTACGTTATTTTTAGCGCTTCTTTTCAACTTTCTTTCGCGGCGATTTTGGTATTGGTGAATTTTTCTAAACCAGGCCGCAACTATTTTTGGCAGATTATTTTACTCTCGATTCTGATCCAGATCGCCACGATTCCTTTTTTAATGCACCACTTTCGTAACCTTTCTCTGCTTGGCTTCGTCGCCAATGTTTTGGCTATTCCTTTGGCAAGTTTTTTAATAATGCCCCTCGTATTTCTTGCGCTTTTTTTAATGCCAATCGATCCTTTAATTCCCCTGGTCAAGCCCGCGCTACTTTTAATGAACCCCGGAATTATTGGTCTTGAAAAAATTGCTAATTTTGTTTCGGGAATTTCTTACTCACACTTCACCAGTCCTTGGCTGCCAAGCTCTGGACTTGCTATCGCGATTTTCGGATTACTACTAATCTGTCTTACAAAAACTTACTTGCGCTTCGTTGGAATTGTTATTTTTCTTGCTGCATTTCTCACAATTTTTTACGTCAAAAAACCCGACATAATTTTCGAAAGAGATCAGAAATTTTTTGCCGTTTACGGTGAAAATGGTTTAGAATTTTCTAAGAGTTTAAGACCTTCAAAACAACGCACTTCTTGGATGCGACAATTTGATGAGAATGAATTCAAGATTCTTCTTTGTAAAAAAAATCGCTGCGAGATCGAGGTAAAAAATAAAAAAATTCTTGTGCTTTTGCAGCGAAATAAAATCAGCGAAATTTGCGCGATTAACTTTGATGCGATTGTGAATCTAACTAAAAAATATCAACTTCCCGCCTGTATCAGCGAAGATAAAATAAAAATCGACAACAAGAATTTTTACAGCGGCGGCACGCAGTTTTTATTCCTTAAAAATGAAAAACTTAGTCCCCAAAAAATTTATCACGGTAGTAAAAAAAAGACTGATAACAAAGGCGATTTCAGGGATGATGTTGAGGAAATCGACGGTGATTTTTAATATCAAACTTCCGACCGCTAGAGTGATTAGATAGAGGGTTAAATATCCCCTGAGATGTGATTCTTGTTGCTTCGCCGCTTCAAAACTCCAGCGCTTATTAAAATTGTAACTAAAAATAATACTGATGCAGAAGGCGAAAATATTGGCAGGAATGTAATGCAGCCCGAGCAGATGAATAGAGAATAAAAAAATTGAATAGCTGATGACCGTAGAAATTCCTCCGGTGATTAAAAATCTTCGCAACTGCGTGATGCTTTTAAGAACAAGAAACTTACGTAATTTTACCTGAAGTGACATCTGAAGAAATCTGCTGAGCTTAGTCTGCCACCTGAATGATGGTGACCCCAACGGGATTCGAACCCGTATTACCACCGTGAAAGGGTGGTGTCCTAACCGTTAGACGATGGGGCCAAAAGAGGCGGCGCAACCTAATTACCAACTCGCAAAAGGCAACCCCCCTAAGAAAAATCTATTAAAAATCTATTTTCCATTTCTTGCCGAGATATTTCTCAACAGCTTTTCTTTCATCAGTGAGTAGGTGGCGATTGAATATTATTACCTCGCCAATGTAGCCGTCGAATGTGCCATATGAGCCCGAGCAAAAATCTAAGGGAGCGGCAACTGTAGTTTTAAGGCTCATTAAGCCAGTGCGACTGGTATTACTGTTAATAAAAATAGTCGGAGTTTTGTTGTTATAATCGACCGTGATTACTGCTGGCCTTGCAAGTAATTTGCTGGTTGAGCCATCGTAAACAGCAAGAGCTGGCATGTAGCCATTAGCATGTTCGTAAACTGAAACTCCGTTAGTGCCTAGAGAGATACCGGCACCAGAAATAGTGCTGCTAATGACAGATCCGCCACTAAGAGCAGCGCCAATCACATAATTCTGACCAAGAGTTCCCTCTGAATTAGAATTTGATTCCGCATCGATTTGATGAGTAGTGTTGGCGCTGGCAACAAGAAAAATAGTAAAGCTATCCGTGGCGATTGGTATGCTGTTATTCGGACGATATTCGGTGTCTGTATTCACCTGTAACAAAGAAGAGTTGCAGCGCAAAGCTGGCAATCCGTTAATTGCATTCTCGGCATAAATTGTCAGTGGCGATGCCATGGCGGTGTAGGCTTTGCTTCTGCTTAAGGCTTGCGAATTATTGTCATACCAAGTTGTAACTCTAGCGACTCCATTCACTGCTTCTTCGGGAATAAGACTGC
>CAMBES010000109.1 GCA_945865855.1 Rhizobium sp. Q54
CACTTAGCTAACTTAGAAGAAGCGCTAGCCCTTCTCTAATCTCAATAAACGACCCATAAAAAAATCTTATTGGGATTCTAAAATGCTAATTTTGAAGAATTTAGAATAACAAAGAGATAACAACTTTTAGCAATGACATTGAAAATTAGAAAGTGATCAAGTTTCATTCCGTCTTCAAAGTTTCAAATCACTCAGATGATGTTTTGAAAAGTTTAATTGTGTGGGGCTATAGCGCAGTTGGTAGCGCGCTTGCATGGCATGCAAGAGGTCTCGAGTTCGAATCTCGATAGCTCCACCATACTCTGTGAAGCCTAGAGCCATAGGACTCCAGACCACATTATAAATTTTGACCGAAGGGGAGTTGAACTGTCCCCAAGATGCTCTCTACACGCTCTAGCACTGATCCCATAGGCTGCACTAAAAAGTTCGCAACATCTTGCTCAGGGAAACGACCCCACTTGCGAACTTTTTGATCAACTGAGACGCAAAATATTTGTGATTTTTTGGGAATTTTTCTTTAGCGTAGGTCTGCAAAGCCTTGATTTCACTGATTAAAACGAAGTGCAGCCTAAACGGAGATTTGGAGAATTTAACAACTCTTTTTCTACTTATGCTGCGTTACTGAAGTAGATTTTGATTCCTCCCTCAATCTCTCAACCACCTTCATCCTGGTTTCAACTAGCTCCACTGAGCCCTTGGACTGAGGAATGCCTTTAGGAAAAAGCTCGGTATCTTGAGGAGCTTTGCCCACAAAAAAACTCGGACTCAAATCATGTCCTTCTGCAAAGTCCTTCAGCCATTCGTCAAAGCCTTTCGGAATTTCTCTGCGTGATAAAAAAATTAGGGATGACGCTTGCTGCAATTGTCCGGTTTTTAGCAATTCCATTAGGATCGTTTGGGTATCTTGCACGTTAGTCACGAGGCAATGCTTGTTGTAATTTTTTTCGGTGAGGACGATGTTGGGATCCTTTTTTCTTTCATCATCTTGCCAATCTTGAAAAGATGGCATGCCTTCAAAACCTATCATCACATTTTTGCCGGATAAATCGACGCAATCTAAATCAGTTGCTTCGCATCTCTGGCAAATTCTCGTTGCTCTAGCGAATAGAAATTCCTTTGAATCGGTTACCTCTGTCACGCCTTTAACGACATCAACCCACGAACGCCTATCTTCCCGTGAGATCAAGGCGCCACGACCGGTTTGACTTTTTTTGCCCTCGCCACTTTTGCCATGAACACATGCAACGATAATATCTGGGATTGAAATTGTTTCATCAGCAATTGGTGCCGGACTTATAGAATAAGGGGTTCGCGATCTACAGACTTTCTTTACCGCCTCAACATCTTCCGCCGTTCTTGCTGGAGAGATATTCAGAGTCGCACTATCTCCGCTAATTGTAATTTTCACATCAGTGTGAAGCGGAAGTGGTACGGCATCAATGCTTTTAGCATGACCAAAAGGCGCGCCGGAAAATATCGGAATTGCCGATTCTTCCGCGATTCTTCTGATCTCAGCAACTTGCTCGAGGGAGTGCAGTAAGTCTGATTGGCTGAGCAATATCGCTCTTGGTCTTTGCCCTTGCTTCTCCATCGAATCGAGCGCGAATCGCAATCCTTCGACAACATTTCTTCTGCTGGCTTGCTGTGTTGCTTCCAACAACAAAATCGAGCCATATCCATCATCAATCACCGTTGAATATTCGGCACGTCGTGAATGTCCGTTAAAAATAACCAGCTTACCTTCAAGCTCTTGCAAGCCTTGCGCGGCATTGTTGAAACATTGCAAACCAACATCCTCAATTTCTTGCTCGAAGAGAAATTTATGCATCCGTTCAGCACATTTTGGATCTCTAGTAAGTGCTCCAAGTGGCAAAGATTGAACTGGAGAAACTGCCCCGATACTTCCCAAATAATTTAGCAATTGATCGCCGTCAGAAACGCCGCACATCACTACGTCTGGCCGCATTGTTAAACGACCTTCTTTTTCGTATCGTTTTAAATATTCGATCACTTCGTCGGTACCGTTGCCACCGCCGTCAAACATCAATTTCACCTGCGGATCTGCTAAAGTTTTAACAATGAATTCAGCGCGTTTTTGTGGCGTGTCCGACTTGCCGTAATAATCATTTTCCGTACGAAAAATTTCGAGCTGTTTTCTGTTGAGTCCCCATTTCTGCAAAAGATCACTATACCTGTTAAAATCATCTTCTGTGTCGCGATGCTCAAAAGGCATGCCTCCAGCTACAACCACTACCTTACAGTCAGTTCCGAATCGTTGCCAGGATGGAGTTCTAAATTGTTGCCCGGATGCAGTTTTCGTCATATACTGATTTTGCTATTAGAATGCTGTTTAGTGGAATTATTTGTTTGATTGTTGAACTGAAAAATAGCAACAAAAGGCTGCACTTCAAAAAGTTCGCAATCACTCCCATTCGCTCCCAGCGGAAAACGCACTGCGAACTTTTAAGTACAGCCTTTCAATCTTCAAAACCGTTGAAAATAAAGGCTTTGCAGCTTTTTAAAAAAGGAGAGAATCGGGCGCAATCAGGGACGTCTGGACCACCATCCGCTTTCGCTTCGCTACAGCGCGATTGGGCGAAGCACAATTGAGATGGAGTGATTAGCGAAAAGGATGATCGCGCTTTAGCACGAAGTGCGTAAGTGGACTTTTCCAACAAACTCATACCAATCTGAAATCACCACTCAGAAATTATGTTTTATACTTACATTCTCGACTCTCTTTCAAATCCAGAACGTTTCTATATCGGCTCCACATCTAACTTAAAACGAAGATTATCCGAACACAATTTAGGTAAATCAATTCACACCAATAAGTTCATTCCTTGGAAAATTAAAAATTATTTTGCCTTCGAAGAATCAGAAAAAGCAGAAAAATTTGAGAAGTTTTTAAAGTCAGGAAATGGTCGAATTTTTGCTAAGAGACATTTTTGAAGTTGCCTTAGAGACAGCAAAATCAATGCTTCCGAGATATAAGAAGACACAAAAAGCGCAAGTTCGCACCTCACTTGGTTATCATTTGAAAAATTTCTAAAATCTAATACGCCTCAAAGCATTGTATAAATGCTGGCTCTGTTAGTAACCACTTGTCTGGAGATGCGGAGAAGATTTTTTGACAAGTGGTCACCGCAAAAAAATTACTCCTTCGGTAAATACTGGCTTCGCGCGATTTGGTTCGAAAAATTCAACCGCTTAGGCAAGCGGATTTTTGTGGTTTTTCGAACTTTTTTATTTGTAAGAGAAAAATAACTTTATCTTTAAGAAGATGTATTTGGCCAAAGAATATTTTTTAAGCACTCGTTTTTGACTTAGTTCGTAATGAAAGTATTCACTTCCTTTTAGCTCCCTCAAAATCACAAGATCGTCGTAGTTCTTTTTCCAATTTGTGTAAAAATATCTAGTATAGAAAACTGGTTCATATTCGATTCTTTCTTTGAAATCAAAATTAATTATATTTTTGAAAGGTAAATGTAGGATGAAGGTACATCTTATTTCTTTAAAATTTTTAAATTTTTGATCCTTGTCGGCGATAAAGAATATATCGTTCTTATCCAAATAAACACTTTTGCTGAAAAACTTGAGAGGCTGTTCAAAATTTATTCCTGTATTACTAATCCATCCATACCAAGGCTTATCATTGTCGTAATTTATTCTAAGTAATAATTTATAGCCATCGTCTGATAATTTCCTGGGATAGTTTTGCCAATGAACAAACCTAATAGATATATCCTTGATTTCGCTGTCTCGAATGAATTCTTCTAACTGAGGCTCTATTTTTTCTCTGAATTTAAGATTCTCGTTTATCTCCCTGCATGAATCTTGGAATTTTTTATTTTTTAGGTAAGCGAATATTTTGTAGGCACCAGCAAAAAATATTAAATCTTTTACCAAGTTTATTTGATTCTCATATCTTAAGTACAGGTCTATAATGAACATTTTATTGCAACTGTAAGTTAAAAATATTTTGGATATAAATTAAAACATTATACTAGAATTGACTAAATTTTATGTTTCGAACACAAGAAGTAAAAGAGATCAAGTTTGAAACTTGATTATTGCTAACCGCTTGACAAAACAACAAACTCTGCAGACATCTTGTCGATGACTCTGAAGCTAATAAAATCAAGGGTCTACGATTTAGAGAATTTTTATTTTTTACCCCGCTTGGACCACCATTTTACTCAAACTTACTAACACTTCCCCAACCATCCTCGCAATTACTCACCGATCCCCTCCCTTCCTCTCTAGCACGAAGCCTCACTCTTAGGTTTCTAATTCATCCGCACTTTTCCTCAGAACTACTCACAATTACGAACTAATCGGCAGATTTTCTCACATGCCCTCAGAACCCTCTCACCGCTTGGTTACGTCGCTAATACTTTTAACGCTAGCCCAAAAAACAACGTCAAAAGAAGCGGAGGGGTAACTTTGTTAAAAAGGGTAATACAAGGTGTTTTGCCCACCAAGTTTCATGCCAACTTTTGGTAATTTTCTTGTAAATTTTTTCCTGATTTAGCCAGCCATTGTAGGCGCCATCTATTTTTCCTGCGATTCTTAGATCTAGCTTAGATTTTTCATCTTCAAAAATTGTTCTTAT
>CAMBES010000110.1 GCA_945865855.1 Rhizobium sp. Q54
GAAGCAACAGCAGAGCGTCTTGATGAGCTTGAAGATCCTTTCAAACTTTACCGCTGCCACACGATTATGAATTGCGCCAATACTTGTCCAAAAGGCTTGAATCCGGCCAAAGCAATCGGCGCAATCAAGCAAGCAATTGCCGACAGAAAAGCTTAGTTTTGATGAGTGAAACAATAGAAATCTACACCGACGGCGCCTGCCTTGGAAACCCTGGCAGAGGTGGATGGGGAGCCATTCTGATTTACAAAGAAAATCAGAAAAAAATCAAAGGTGGCGAAAAAGAAACCACCAACAATCGCATGGAATTGCGCGCCGTAATTGAAGCGCTGCGCGTGCTTAAAAAATCAGCAAAAATAAATCTCTACACCGACAGCACTTACGTTAAAGACGGAATCACAAAATGGATCCACGGTTGGAAAAAAAATGGCTGGCGCACCGCCAATCGTAAGCCGGTAAAAAATTCAGACTTGTGGCAAGAACTCGAAACGGAAACTGTTAAACACAAAATCGAGTGGATTTGGGTCAAAGGACATTCAGGAAATCACTACAATGAAATCGTCGATGTGCTAGCGCGAGAAGGTGCAGAGTCTACTTAAACACGTAGCCAAAAAAGTGTGTAACGCACAAAAGATCGATTGCCATCACCATAAAAACCGGATCCCAGGTGGTTAAAGATTCTTGGGCTAATAATTTGCGCAGAGCTTTTTTTCCAAACTGGGCGCGCCGCTCTTCTTTCAGCTTCTTTTTTTCTTCTGGGCTAAGTTTTGGTTTCTTCGGAGCGCATTTCTTAATGGCGTAAATGTGCCAAGAAAAATAAAGCACCATCAACAAAGAGAGAAAGATGTCGATGAAGCGAAAATTGACTATTCTGATCAATTTATTGGTGATTAAAAAAGCGACTAAATATCCGATCACTCCCCACCACCAAATCATATGCGAAACGGCTTCTTCGCCCTTAGTGGCTTTCTTAAAAGATGAATTAATTTTGCTGAAAATTTCTTTCATTGCGGATGGTTATTTTTTGTAACTCAAATCTGTTTTTGGACCTTCCCAAGGCGTCTCAAAATCGAAATTACGAAATTCCTGCATAAGTTTCACTGGCTCGTAAATAACCTTTTTTTGTTGCTCGTCGTAACGAACTTCTTTGTAGCCGGTAAGTGGAAAATCTTTACGCAGGGGATGACCTTCAAAGCCGTAATCAGTAAGGATGCGACGCAGATCTGGATGATTCATAAATTCAATTCCATACATGTCGAAAGCCTCGCGCTCGAACCAATTTGCCGTACTAAAAACTTCACACACAGTCGCAACTTTTTCGCCTTCATTCAATGCAACTTTAACAGTGAGGCGATTGTTCAGTTTGTAGCTGAGTAAATTGTAAATCACTTCGAAACGCGGAGATCTAATTCCAAGCAAATCTGCGCCAAAAACATCGAGCAAAGTTTTGAAGGAAAGGTCTTTGTCGTCACGCAAAAATTTTAGGAAATTTACGATCTCTTTAGCCTCGACGTAAATGATTAGATTGTCGTAAGCGATTGGCTCTGCAACGGTCGCACCAGCAAAATTATTTTTAATGTAGTTAGCTTGTGCTTTTAAATTTTGTTTCATTTTACCTGCTAAATTTCCCGGTTCTTTTGATTTTTCTTTGAAGCAATAAAACTCCGTAAAGCAATGCCTCAGCGGTTGGAGGGCAGCCAGGAACGTAAACATCCACCGGCACAATTCTGTCGCAACCTCTCACAACTGAGTAAGAGTAATGGTAGTAGCCGCCGCCATTGGCGCAGCTTCCCATTGAAATTACGTAACGTGGTTCGGCCATTTGGTCGTAAACTTTACGCAGCGCTGGCGCCATTTTATTGGTGAGTGTTCCCGCCACAATCATCACGTCTGATTGGCGTGGAGACGGGCGAAAAATTAATCCAAAACGGTCGAGATCGTAACGACTTGCCGCCGATTGCATCATTTCAACCGCGCAGCAAGCGAGGCCGAAAGTCATTGGCCAAAGTGAACCGGTGCGCGCCCAATTAACGAGCTCGTCAAGCTTCGCCGTAACGAAACCGCGATTGTTAACGTCGTCAGCAACTTGGTTGAGAATGGAGTCTTGATTTAAAGGACTGAGATTTGAGTTGGTCATTTGAATTTGCTTGGAAATTTGAGACGCACTTTCTACCCGCCAGCCAGCTCTAATGTCAACATCCTGAGGAAGGTTTTAAGACGAGGGAATTAGCCAAAAAATTGAATTTTGAGCACAGTGCTCAAAATTACATTTTGCCCTGTAAAATCAAGGATTCATGAAATAAAAATCGCTCTAAATGTTTACAAAAAACTCCTCACTTAACTGCAAAAAATTATTTCGAAAATCGAGCAAAGAATTACAGAAAGTATAAATCCCAAGATGGTCGAAATGCCCTGGCAGATCAGAAAAATTCTCGACTAAAATTTGTTGCAAAATGGCCCAGTGTTAAACCCAGATCTGTCATTAGAATCACGACATTATCTCGCCAAGCCTTAATTCTATTAGTCTTGTGCGAGAACCGCACCGAGAAAGCCTAGCATGCATACTCTGACGGAGCGGAGAGCGAGGCTAATCGAGTTAGAAATACTCTGAACAACCATCAAATTCATCACCAATCAACAGCAGATTTTCATTATATCGAAAACGAAGGAATTTGATTTTTAGTTGCTTTGATTGGCTCTCCTGGCTTGGTACGCCTGGTTTCGATTGAAGAAGCCGGAGTATTTATTTGGCCTTTCCGTAACTCAGCAACAAGACCCAAGACCTGCGGTGTTGGCTCACCGCCGTTTGCAGCCTTGCTGTTATCAATAATTTCTGTTGTTAATTTGTGGAGATCTTCTGGTTTAAGTCTACTCACGGCGTCTAAGTACTCTTGGCTTTTTGTAAATTCTGCAAAATCAGTGTCTGAAAGTCCTAATTTACTAACCAAGCCCGTAACAAGGTTGTCTCTTGTCAATGCTTCTTGTCGTTTTTCATGGTTATTAAATAAATCAAAAAATATCAGATTTGCCAAACTCTCCGCTGCATTTTCATCGAGAGAACTAAGGGTGGAAGTTAAATATCTTTTATGCCAAGACTTGAGATCTTTGATCTTCTTATACATCTCAGGACCAGCACCTAAAATATCGTTACCTTCTTGGTTTATTTTATTGTCAGGATTTTTTTCGTTGAAACTTTCAATGATTGAATTTCTTAATTCTTCATTAGGAATAGTAGCTGCAAGAAGGAACAAGGCCTCATTGTCTGATAGAAGTGTTGGATGACTCAATTGATCCCGCACTTTTTTCCAATCTACATCATTGCGAGATAGAAGGGCTGAAACGGCTTCTGCCTGACCACCTCTAGCAGCAATCGTCAAAGCCGTGGAGCCATCAGATGTTTTTGCGTCAACATCAATTCCACCTTGAGATAGAAGAGTTGAGACGATTTCTGTGTGACCATTTCCAGCAGCAAGCATCAAAGCCGTGGCGCCATCAAGTGCTGCGTTAACATTAATGTCCTGACGAAGTAGAAGATTTGAAACGATTTCTGTGCGGCCATTTAGAGCGGCAATAATCAAGGCCTTGGAATCATTAGATGTTTTTGCTTTAATATCAGCTACTTGAGCCAATAATTTAGCAACGATTTCTGCGTCGCCAATTTTATCTGCAATCATCAAAGCCGTGACGCCATCATCATTTTTTGCGTTAACATCAGCTCCTTGAGCCAATAATCTATCAACGATTTCTGTGTGGCCACCTAGAGCGGCAAAAATCAAGGCCGTGACACCAGTAGATGTTCTTGCTTCAATATCAGCTCCTTGAGCCAATAGTTCAGTAACGATTTCTGCGTGGCCATTTTGAGTAGCAAAAATCAAAGCCGTGCCAACGGTAGGTTTTTTTACTGCGTTAACATTAGCTCCTCGAGCCAATAATACAGAAACGGTTTTTGTGTAGCCATTTTGAGCAGCAAACATCAAAGCCGTTGAGTCACCAGATATTTCTGTGTTAACATCAGCTCCTTGATCCAATAATCCAGCAACCATTTCGGCTAATTCATTTTCATCTCGAGTCTTCTCCGGAGGATTTCCTACGGCAGTGATTAGCTTTGAATTTAATTCTTGATTTAAGGCGGGTTTTGAGATTTTCATAAAAAATAACAACGAATCTGAGTTAAACTGTAAGACTTATTATTGTTTTTGCGCGTCAGCAAACAGCCTTAGAACTTTTTTACTCCAGAGATTGCGACCAAAACAAATCAACAAATGAAACACAAGGATTAACCTTTCACGAACTCGAAAGAGGTATTTAAGAACACTCTGAATAACTCGCAAATTCCTTAAAAAAGATTGAATTTATATAGCTGTGAAGCCTTGATTCAACTCACTTTGTCGCAAGAGATTATTTAAATCTTTTTGAAGATTATTAAAAGAATATTTAGTGATTTTTAAAGGTGGGTGGTGGTAAGTTTTCAGAG
>CAMBES010000111.1 GCA_945865855.1 Rhizobium sp. Q54
GAAGGAACTGAAATGGTAATGCCTGGAGATAACGTGCGCCTAACGGTTGAACTTATCGCTCCAATTGCCATGGAAGAAGGACTCAGGTTCGCCATCCGCGAAGGTGGAAGAACTGTTGGGGCTGGGGTGGTTTCTAAGATTTTGAAATAATTTTGATCCACTTCACCGCAATGAAAATCTTAAAAATAATTTTCTCAATTTCGATTTTCTCGATTCTTAGCTCTTGCGCTTCTCCGGATAAATTCCTTACCGAGCAAAAAGACGGCTGGTTTCGAGATTCTGAATTCGGTTTAGTTTATTGCAGAGCTAGCGCGCAAAATCCTGGATCAGCTGATCCAGTTTGTTTTGAAGCGGGTTTTGTGAAGAACGAAAAAAAATAATCACATGCTTCGACATGCTAAGGCATAATGCGTCACTCAACCCTGAGCGCGCGTTATTCAGAGTTTGTTGAAGGGTGTTTTTTAATCGTAGGGGCGTAGCTCAACTGGTAGAGTAGCGGTCTCCAAAACCGTTGGTTGGGGGTTCGATTCCTCTCGCCCCTGCCAAAAATTATCCGCAATTTCTATTGCGGTGGGCGTCTAGCTTAGTTCTTCTGTGCTCCGCTCCTCACGTACTGAAGTACGCTGCGGGGCGTTGCTCGAACAAGGAAGCTAGCCACTCCACCGCAGCGAAATTTCGAATAATTTTTCCCCACCTGTCATCCCCGCGAAGACGGGGATCCAGAACTAAAAAAATAAAAAATGAATAAAACCCTAGCCAACGCATTAACATTTTTCCGCGCGGCGTTTGAAGAAACCAAGAAACTTCAATTTCCGTCAAAGCGAGAAACTTACATTACAACAGTTACAATTCTCGTAATGATCACCGTCGTCGCTTTGACGATTTTATTCGCAGATTTCCTTATTTCAAAAATCATCCAATTAATTTTTGGATTGTAATCAAAACATACTCCCAATGGAACAGACAGAAACTAAGTGGTACATTCTCAACGTAGTTGCCGGCCAAGAAAACAAAGTGGCTTCCGACATCAAATCAATGATTCTTCGCGGAAATCTTGGCAAGAATGTTGCTGAAGTTTTGGTGCCAACAAAGCCAATAATAAAAATCAAAAAAGGTCAAAAAGTGCAAGAGCTACAGAAGCTTTTTCCGGGTTACGTTTTTATTAACGCAAACCTTGCAGGCGAGGCTTACGGAATAATTAATTCTATCCCGAAAGTAATGGGATTCCTTGGTGGAAAAAACACGCCACAACAAGTTGCGGCAGCGAAAATGGAAGAAATTCTGAAGCTTTCTTCTGAGCAAACTATTGATCCAAAACATATCGCTTTCGAAATCGGAGAAACTCTTACAGTTACCGACGGACCTTTCGAATCCTTTACTGGCGTGGTTGAAGATTTCGATTCAGAAAAACAAAAAGTGAAAATCTCAGTGTTGATTTTTGGTCGCGCTACCTCGGTTGAGCTTGAAGTTACACAAGTAGAAAAGGGCGAAAAATAGTTTTTTGGTTCAGTATTTTTTTATCTAGCGGCGTTCTAAATCCTTTTCTCAACTGAGATTTTTTTGTTGTCGCAAGCAAATATTTTATCCGAAAATTGCCGCGCAAAATTCTACACTATTATTTGGGATAATTATCTCGCTTCTAGCGATGGGCTTGGTTTCAAGATTTTTTATTCTTTTCATTCTCTTTTTTGACCTCTTCTTCTAGCTCTGCTTTGGTTAAATCAGATCTTAATCCCGAAACATTCGGCACCCGATGCTCATTGCCGTGAATATCCACAATCACCGTTAAATCATCTTCTAGCTTAGCTTTTTCTTCGGCGATTCCGCGGCTTAATTCGTGCCTTAAATCATCCACGCCAAATTCTTTCTCCATTTCTTTTAAGCTGGTTTTGAGGTGGTAATACCAATGCTTAGCGCGGTAAAATATCTTGCCAAAAAAATGCGCAATTTCAGGCAAATCGGCTGGGCGTACAAAGATTAAAATTACTAAAAAAACGACGATTAATTCTGCGAAAGAGAAGCCAAACATTTTATGAGAATTTTATTTTTTTGAATTCCTGCTTTTGCGGAAATGGCGCTACACTTACTCTTTGCAACACCCCCGCAGGCCTAACCAAATCTTCCGGTAATGTAATCCTGCGTTTGCTGATTACTTGGGTTGGTAAAAATTTTGTCAGTGGTGTCAAACTCAACAATCTTACCCATGTTAAAGAAAGCTGTTCTGTCGGAGATGCGCGCGGCTTGCTGCATTGAGTGAGTAACAATAATGATCGTAAAATTTTCTTTAAGTTCGTCGATTAGTTCTTCAATTTTTGCAGTGGCAATTGGATCAAGTGCAGAGCAGGGCTCGTCCATTAAAATAACTTCTGGTTCAATTGCGATTGTGCGAGCGATGCAGAGGCGTTGTTGTTGTCCGCCAGAAAGTCCGGTTGCTTGATCATTCAGGCGATCTTTCACTTCTTTCCACAGGCCAGCACGAGTTAAGCTTTTTTCGACAATCTCGTTTAGCTCGGATTTATTTTTGAAGAGTCCGTGAATTCTTGGTCCGTAAGCAACATTTTCGTAAATCGATTTCAGAAATGGATTTGGCTTTTGAAAAACCATTCCAACGTGAGCGCGAAGTAGCGTTAAATCTAAGCCTTCGCGGTAAATATTTTCTCCGTCTAAAGTAATTTCGCCGTCAATTTTGCAGCCATAAATCGTGTCATTCATTCGATTAATGCAGCGTAAAAAAGAAGATTTTCCGCAGCCAGATGGGCCGATTAACGCAGTAACTTCGCGTTCTTTGAAATCGAGATCAATGCCAAATAACGCTTGTTTTTGGCTGTAAAATAAATTGACATTTTTTGCTGAGATTTTGCTGCTCATCGCTTGAATTACTTGGGTTGAGAAGAAGAGTGTAAAGTAAAAATAAATTCACGAAATGCAAAGGATCAAAAAAATTATTCCACGATCGCTCTACGGCAGATTTTTGCTAATCATTACACTCTCTGCATTAATTGTGCAGTTGGTTTCGATTTATGTTTTCTACTACACACATCTTGACGTAATCAGCAAGCACATGGCGCGAAGCGTGGTCGCGGAAATGGTTTTTATTAAAAAATCTTACAACAAACCGGGTTACGAAAAATTGCTGCGCGAGCTTTCAGAGGACACAGGAGTTTCTTTTTCCTTGGAGGCGAGTCGTCGTTTAAAGAAAAATAAAATCGCTGATTCAGCCTGGAAAAAAAGTCAGGCTTACCAGTTGGTTGACCCACTGATTGATCCGTATAATCGCCTAAAATCTGAACTTGAAGAACATCGGCTCACGCCTTACGAGATCTACACCAATCCCGAAAATGCTAGTCTGATTGTTGTGCGCGTGCAAAGTTCGAGCGGCATTATTTCTTTCGACGTGCCGATTAAAAAAATCACCAGTTCGAGCGCTTACGTTTTCACTTTTTGGATGATTTTAAGTGTCGTGATTACTTCGTGGATTTCGATTATTTTCTTTCGCAATCAGATCCGCTCAATTCGTATTTTAAACGATGCCGCAGAAAAATTTGGACGCGGGCAAGATGCGCCAGACTTGAGGCCATCTGGTTCCGAAGAAGTGCGTTCGCTAACAATCTCTTTCATTAAAATGAAAGAACGAGTAACTCGCCAAATCTTGCAACGCACCGAAATGTTGTCGGCAGTTTCGCATGATTTACGAACCCCACTCACGCGGATGAAGCTACAGCTCGAGATGATGCCGCCCTCTGAAGAAGTTTTCGATTTAAAAAAAGATGTCTCCGAAATGGAGAAGCTCGTTGGCGAATATTTAGATTTTGTGCGTGGCGACGACCGCGAAAAAATTAATTTGGTGAAGATCAAAAAATTTCTGCAGGAAGACTTAATCAACTACTACGCGAAGATGAATCGCAACATTGGCGGCGATATTTTCCTTAATGACGAGATTCAAATCTCGCTAAAAAAACTAGCCCTAAAACGCGCTCTGAAAAATTTGATTAACAATGCTTTTAACTACGGAAAAAATGTTGAACTCGCCGCTCGCGTTTCAAAAACTAATTTGATTCTAATGATTGACGATGACGGCCCAGGAATTCCTGAAGATGAGCGCGACAATGTTTTTAAACCTTTCTACCGACTCGACAATTCGCGTAATTTAGACCAAAAAACTTCTTCTGGTGGTTCAGGTTTGGGGCTAGCAATTGCAATGGATGCGGTGACCTCGCAAGGCGGCAGAATCAAACTTTCCGATTCGCATTTAGGTGGGTTGCGGGTAATGATTTTTATTCCGATTTAATTTAACCCGGGTCCTTCATTGCTGGGTTAAATTTCGATCTCTTCTTCATCATTCCCGCGAAAGCCTCTTCTTCGTCATTCCCGCGAAAGCCTCTTCTTCGTCATTCCCGCGAAAGCCTCTTCTTCGTCATTCCCGCGAAAGCGGGAATCTAGGAAAGTT
>CAMBES010000112.1 GCA_945865855.1 Rhizobium sp. Q54
CTTTGGACAGCTCCGACACCTTCTCACCATTATCTGTGACGCGGCGGATGATTTCTTTTTTTTGAACTTCGTTTAAAGCGGGATAGCCTCTTGGCATAATTTCTCCTGAAAATTGATGGATTAAAATTAGCCCAGCGAAAGTGAAAACTGAAGCTGGGATTTCATCAATTTGGAGAGGGAGAGAGTGTCTTAAAAAATGGGGGCATTGCCCTGGCTTTGATTTTATTTTCAGGCCAGAGACATCTAGGTGTTTAGCTCCTTGAATAATGGAGTAGGTTTAAATATCCAAAATCTACTCCATTGCTTAAGGGTCTAAACAACTGGGTGAGATAGTTAATTAAAAGCTGCGCAGACGAGGATTTCAGGAAATTTATATTTTTTTTACCAATCTACAAAACTCTTCGATCGTCAACTCTTCTGGACGTAAATCTGGCCTTATTCCAACTTCATTTAGAATTTCTTCTGGATTCTGAAAAATCGCTTTCAAACTCGATTTTAGCATTTTTCTGCGCTGATTAAAAGCGGCAGCAACAACCTTCTCAAGCTTAGAAAAATCAACATCCCCAAGCGGTTTTTCACGCGGAATAATCTCGACAATCGCCGAAGTAACTTTTGGTGGCGGAGTAAAAACTTTCGAACCGACTTCAAAAACCATTCGCGTTTTGCACAAAAAATTCACCATTACCGCAAGCCTGCCATAATGATTTTCGCCTGGCTTGGCGACGATTCGCTGCACTACTTCTTTTTGCAGCATCAAATGTAGTGACTCAATTTGTGAGGTATTTTTCAACCACTTAAAAAGCAAAGTTGTGCCAATATTGTAAGGAAGATTAGCGATTATTTTTGAGGGGTGATTGGGTAATTCAAAAGTTAGCGCATCGCCATTAACGATCTCGATTCGATTGCCATAAAATTCTTGAAATTCTTTTAGTAGCTCGAGACATCTCTCATCTTTTTCAACTACAATTAGTTTTTTTACGCCGGCATCCAGAATAGAGCGCGTGAGACTTCCCGGCCCGGGGCCAATTTCAATCACCGTTGAATCGAGCAAGTCGCCCGCAGATCGAGCGATTTTGTCGGTAAAATTCTTATCGAGAATAAAATTCTGTCCCAGAGATTTCTTGGCGTTTAAACCGTATTTTTTTATCAGTTCAGATGTTGACGGTAAGCAATAATTCATGATTCAAATGCCAGCTTATTGATGAGATACGAAAGATCGATAATTTAACCGATGGGTGCCTGTGCCAGGTGATGCGTGTTAATATTAACGGGCAAATCAAAGACGACAGAAGAAACCCTAAAAGGAATTCCAGAAGAAATATCGGAATAACTTAAAATCTGGCAGGAATATAAAATTCACAATCTTTCATCCTTGTTCATGGGGGATCTTGTCGAAGATAGTATTGCTTGCCATCACAAAGAAAAATCGAATGTCATAATCTTGTCAGTCGCCCAGAATCATGCTTTAATTTCGAGTTTTCTTCTGCTTTTTCGTGGTGATTTTTTTTGTTTTTTCTAGATATCTCAAGACAGCTTACGCTTCCTGTTTTTGTTGGGTTTGGTCGTTAATATTTTCTGCTAATTGCAAATTAGCGATCTCCGCTGCCGCCTTTTTTAAGATTAGACGAGATATTAGATTTTCTAACCCCAACAACACTAGTAGAAGCAACAACCTTCTTACCGCCACTTCTTCCGCCTCTAGTATTATGGGGATCTGCAACAAATGGAGAAAGTTTTTTTACCGGCTTGAATTCTGGAATTACTTTTTTTGTTTCGTTCGTAGTCATGTTTTTAGTTTTTAGGTTGTTTACTTTTTGAGCGCTGGATCCGATTTCAATCGAGGCAAAATTTTTAGAGTATTTATTTTTAGTTTGTCACCCCGCACTTCTACCCGTCATCCCCGAGAAGGCGGGGATCCAGAAACAGCGGACTTTGAGTAAGTTACTAGATCTTCCTGGCTATTTAGTTGCAGTCCTACTTAGGAAGCTAAAAATTATTTATTTAAAATTTCGATGTCGAACGTGGCCTCGGAAAGCTTCCACACAATCTTTTTTCTGTTGAAATTCTGAACTAAACGTTGGAACTGAGTCAGATAAACATCCCCGCGGAGGATGATTAATTTTGATTTAGTTTTTTAACAAAAATTCCACCTCAATCACTGCTTTTAAACTATTCAAAAAATTTGTGTTATCCCCTGAGTCTATCCAGGGATGGATGTTGTAGTGATTGACATCAAAATGGATTTTTTTCTCTGATATCTCATTTTGACGGCAAATATAAATTACTTTTTTCCCTATTCCGTGAGCGAAACCAGCTTCCCAATAAGCCCCTGGATTGTCGTGCGTTAAATCAACAATGACGAATGCAGATCTTCTAATTTCAATCTCTATTTGTTTTGTGATTTCTCCGCAGTGAGCAACATCATCAATTTTGATTAGTTTGTAGCCAATCTTTTGAGCGGCATCACAAATTCTTGGATAAAGTTGATAGAGAAAATTTTGCTCTGATTCACTTTCGCGATCTTTTTTAAACTGCATCGCCATGAAGATTTGTTTGCTTTCAGAAGTGCAAATTTTTTCGTACAAATTCCAACCTTTCATGGTCAGCTTGATACCACCAGCACCAGTTAGGCCAGAGAGATTCGTAACAACTCTTTCAGTTATTTTTTGCTCGTGCATCTCAGATAATACCGCGTAATAATTGGCTTTGTTTGCAGACCCCATGATGCTGGATAAGCTTCGGACATTGGCTAATTCGGTATAATAATTGCCAAAATATTTTGTTTCTTTTGCTAGAAATTTAATCGTGTTGTTTATTTGTTCGTTTGGATTCGGTAGTTGGTAGTTTATTAAAATTTTCTCCAATTCATCCGTGGTTAGCAAAGTTAGCTTCTTGTCTCTGATTACATGACTGACCAAAGATCTTTTTTCCTCAGAGAAGGATGGTTTATCCAGTTCCAATCTAGCTTCGTACGTAATTTTAAAGTCACCGCCACATCTCGGGCAATTATGATTTGTATCGCCTCCAGTTATATTTGCGATCTTGTTGCAAACAGGACAATTGTTAAAGCTAGTTAGTTGCTCATCGTAAGTTGGCATATTTCTATATTTTTGAGTTCGTTTGATAGAAATCACCGGTCACGCTCTTTCTCAAAGATGGTTTTGGACCGAGTTCTTACTGTGAAAAAGAAAGTGAGGCCAAGCAAGGAGGGCCAGAGAACCTCGTTAAGCCTTCTTAGTTTTCACGTAAACTTCCGATCCGAGTTCTTTAAATTTCTCACTCATTTCTTCCATTCCCTTCTTCGCTTCTTCAGCTTTTGCGTAGTCGCGAACATCTTGGGTAATTTTCATTGAGCAGAATTTCGGGCCGCACATTGAACAGAAGTGGGCAACCTTTGCCCCATCTGCTGGCAGGGTTTCATCGTGGAATGATTTTGCTCTTTCTGGATCGAGTGAAAGGTTGAATTGATCTTCCCAGCGGAAGTCGAAACGAGCTTTTGAAAGTTCGTCATCATGAGTTCTGGCTGCGATATTTCCTTTGGCTAAATCGGCGGCGTGAGCGGCGATTTTGTAAGTGATTACACCGACTCTTACGTCTTCTTTATTTGGTAAACCTAAATGCTCTTTTGGAGTTACGTAGCAAAGCATCGCGGTTCCAAACCAGCCAATCATTGCAGCGCCAATCGCACTTGTAATGTGATCGTAACCAGGTGCGATATCTGTAGTTAGGGGCCCTAGCGTATAGAAAGGAGCTTCGTGACACCACTCCAACTGGTTCTCCATATTTTCTTTGATGAGGTGCATCGGCACGTGTCCTGGGCCTTCAATCATCACTTGGCAATCATGTTTCCAGGCGATTTGGGTAAGTTCGCCTAAGGTTTTTAATTCACCGAATTGTGCCTCGTCATTCGCATCGGCGATACATCCGGGGCGCAAGCCATCACCAAGTGAAAAGGCCACGTCATATTTATTCATGATGTGACAAATTTCTTCAAAATGCGTGTAGAGGAAATTTTCTTTGTGATGCGACAAACACCATTTTGCCATGATTGAACCGCCACGCGAAACAATGCCAGTCACCCGATTGGCGGTGAGCGGAACATATTGCAAACGAACGCCGGCATGAATGGTAAAATAATCTACACCTTGTTCAGCTTGTTCGATCAAAGTGTCGCGATAAATTTCCCAAGTTAAATCTTCGGCAATTCCGCCAACTTTTTCTAGAGCTTGATAAATTGGAACAGTACCAACTGGCACCGGGCAGTTACGAATGATCCATTCGCGAATGTTGTGAATGTTGCGACCGGTTGAAAGATCCATCAAATTATCTGCGCCGAAACGAGTGGCCCAAATCATTTTTTCAACTTCATCTTCAACACCAGAAAAGATCGCGGAAT
>CAMBES010000113.1 GCA_945865855.1 Rhizobium sp. Q54
AAGAAGGCGACGACGGCCCTGAAAAAAATCCTAAAAGACCTGCCATTCCTAATCGTAAAAACCAACAAAACCGACATTTACGGCCGCTACATTGCCGATGTATTTTTCGGGAAAGGCAGTCCAGAAAAAATTGCAGAAAATGGAGAATATTTGAATCAGGTTTTACTCGATCGTGGGTTGGTTGAAAATTACTAGAATCTAAAAAGTGCCCTTTGATTGAGGGGAGTAAAGAAGCTCGAATAATATTTTTTGGATATTTCTACTTAGCTTGAACTAGGGATTGAGGTTGCGATAGCTTTGGTTGCATTTAAAAAGTTGATTCCTAGTTTCAGCCATCTGTTTTTCGTCTAGAAAAATTCTTACTTTACTAACTTTCTAACCGAAGCCGGCATCCCAAATCTCCAGCCAACTCCCCAGAATATCGCGGGGGCCATAAAAGCTTCAAATATCTCTCACAATGACAAATAAAATACATGCTAAAGAGCATCAGGATCTTCCTTTTGCCCAAGAAAATTTTGCTGAACTTTTCGAAGAATACGAACAAGACAGTCAAAAACTTGTTGAAGGCACTGTTGTAAAAGGCGTAATCGTTGGCATTACCGATAAAGGTGTTGCCGTTGATATCGGAGCCAAATCAGTCGGATTTATCGACATCATGGAATTCAAGCGCGATGGCGAAATAAATGAAGGAGACGTTGTCGACATCTTCCTAGAACGCATCGAAAACAGAAGAGGTGAACTAATCATCAGCCGTGACAATGCTCGCCGCTACATCAATTGGCATTTCTTGAAAAACTGTCTTGAAGATAAAGTTATTGTTGAAGGCATAATAATCGGTCGCGTTAAAGGTGGCTACGCTGCTGACATTAATGGCATCATTTGTTTCTTGCCCCGCAGCCAAGTTGATACCGTTCTTCTTTCTGACGATAATTTTCTTATCAACAAAGTTGAAAAATTATACGTTCTTAAAATCGATGAACTTCGCGGAAACGTTGTTGTTTCTCGTCGCGCAGTTCTTGAAGGACAACGTAACGTCGAAAAAGATAAGGTTCTTGCTACGATCAGAGTTGGCGATGCTCTAGACGGTATTGTTAAAAATATTACCGATTACGGTGCGTTCGTTGATTTCGGTTCATTCGATGGCCTTCTTCACTTAACAGACATCTCTTGGTGCCGCGTTAAACATCCTTCGGAAGCTCTTAAAGTTGGTCAGCAAATTAAAGTTCAAGTCATCAAATATGATGAAGCAACTAAGCGTGTTTCTTTGGGCATGAAGCAGCTTCAAGAAAATCCTTGGTCTTCAATTGCACAAAGATATCAAGTTGGCGCAACTCTGAAAGGTAAAGTTACCAACATTACCACTTACGGCGCCTTCGTTGAAATTGAACCTGGCATTGAAGGTCTAGTTCACGTTTCTGAAATGAGCTGGCTCAAAAATAACTCTTCTTCAAACAAGGCAATCGTTGCCGGGCAAGAAGTTGATGTAATGGTTTTGGATGTTAATTCAGAAAATCATCGCATCTCTCTTGGCATGAAGCAGTGCGAGAAGAATCCTTGGCAGGCATTCTCTGAGAAGCATAATGTTGGCGATGTGGTTGAAGGCGTTGTAAAAAATTACACCGAATTTGGCTTATTTGTTGGCTTCGACAGTGGAGTTGAAGGTCTAGTTCACATCTCTGACATCGGCGGTTCAGGAACTGCAGAAGAGAATGTAAAACAATTTAAAAAAGACAGTCTGATCAAAGTCGTTATTCTTGGTAGCAACTATGAAAAAGAACGCATTTCTCTTGGTCACAAACAGCTCGATAACTCAAACTTCAGAGCCGAATTGCAAAAAATTCATGAAGGCGCGATCGTTTCTTGCGTCGTAATTGGCGTGAAAAAAGACTTCGTTGAAGTTGAGCTTGATATTGGTCTCAAAGCAATCGTCAAAAGACTTGACCTCTCAAGAAATAAGCAAAACCAAAAAACTGATAAATTTGAAGTCGGCGATCGCGTCGAAGCGAAAGTTATGCTCTTCAATCAGGCTAACGGCAAGCTTCTTCTATCCATTAAAGACATGGAAGATGAAGAGCAAGAAGCTCATCTTTACTCAGAAGATGGCAGTAGCGGAACAACAATCGGCTCACTTGCTGGTGATGTTTTAGGATCACTTAAAACAACCGATTAAGAACCAGTTCATGTCTAACAACGATCACCTCGTCGCTCTGATTTATCTCAAAAACAAGGTTCACAAATGGAAAAACCTCGCCCTCTTGTTTGGGGTTTTTGCTCTGATTGTTTTGTTCAAAGCAATTTTTGGTAACAACTTAACAAGCAGTGCGATTGAAAGCGATTACATCGCCGATATCAAAATCGAAGGTATTATTTTTGAGAATGAATTCAGAAGCGAGGTGCTCGCGGAACTAGCTGCAGACAAGTCAGTGAAGGCGGTTATTGTAAATATTAACAGCCCTGGTGGTGGAATAGTTGGCAGCGAAATGTTGTTTAATGAACTGCGCGCAATCGCCACAAATAAACCAATTGTTGTCGTAATGGAATCGCTCGCCGCCTCTGGTGGATACATGGCCGCAATTGCCTCCGACCATATTATAGCTTACAATGGCACATTAACTGGATCAGTCGGAGTATTAATGGAGTCGCCAGAAGTCACTGATTTAGCTCAAAAACTCGGAGTGAAATTTAACACATACAAATCTTCTCCCCTCAAGGGAGCTCCCTCGATGTTTGAAAAATCATCTCCAGCAGTAGATAAGGTTATTAGGGACTCAATTTCAGACTCTTATCAATTTTTCTCAGGATTAGTGAAAGAAAGAAGGGGAAATCGCCTTAATCCAAAATTTATTAACGAATCTTTAGACGGAAGAGTATTTACAGGCAGACAAGCTTTAGCCGTCGGATTAATTGATGAAATCGGCAGTAAAGATTCAGCTCTAACTTATTTAGAAACTAAGAAGATCGACACCAAAAAATTGCCCGTTCACAAAATAGAAATCATAGAGAAAGAAAATAAAATTCTTGATCGCTTCTTTGGACTTATTCCATTTTTTAACGGAGCACAAAGCAAAAATTCCCAACATAAATTAATGGCGGTGATGCAGTAATTTAGACTACCGAGGCAGTAGGCAGTTTTAAATTTGCTATTTAATTTTCGATAATTAGCTTGCCTTGGCTCCTTTGTTTTCTAGGATGGAAGGCAGTTTAACTCAAGTTTAATTTTTTCCCTAACAACCAACAATTTTATGACCAATAACAACGAGATTTTTGACAGAGTAAAAAAAATCATCATCAACCACTTAGGCGTTGAAGAAGTAAAAGTAACTGAAGTAGCAAGCTTTATTGACGATCTCGGCGCAGATAGCCTTGATCAAGTTGAACTCGTAATGGCCTTTGAAGAAGAATTCGGAATTGAAATTCCTGATGAAGCCGCTGAAAAAATCACAACTGTGGGCAGCGCGACAAAATACATTTCTGAAAACATGTAATTAAGGCTAAAAACCTTAATCAAAAAGCCCTCGAGAAGCAATTCTCGGGGGCTTTTTTTATGCCTAAAACATGCAATCCAAGTTAATTAAATAACTTTCCAACTCGGCCAATTCATCCTTTTAGTCTTATAAAAGAACTCAAAAAAATTCTAATTTTGGTTCTAAAAAATTGACTATTAGTCGGCTGCTAAGGGGTTCTTAATCATTTACAAAACTGGTCTTTACAACTCTATTTTTAAACCTTTACGAAGGGAGTTTTTATAAAAGAATTTTCTCAATGATGGATCGAGATTGATTTAATTTTCTATCAAAAACTCCCATACTGGGTGAAGATGAATTCCATAAAGCCGAGCGTTTTATGCTTCTCATCGAAGAGGTTTACAAAAAAAATTGACATTGGTAATTCTTTCGAAAGCGTATTTCTAAAATATTTTCTGCATCTGAGTTGGTTACAAAGCCTTTTTACATAAGATCTTGTGACTCAAAAATTAGATCTTGATCACTAGGCTGGAAAGTAGATTCGTGCTTATGGCCCTCTTAATCTACATTTAAAATAAAATGAAAATAAGACGACAAGAAGTAGCGCCTAAAAAACGTATAATTATCGCAATTGGGAAATCGGAATCTGAGATCGAATCGTTAGAAAAAAGCCTGGGAGGACGGGACGATTTGTTGATTATTGCATCTCCAACCTACGATGAAAAAACGCTAGAAAGATTGCGCGGCCAAGTAAATGGCGTTACCAGGTTCGATATTTTGGCACATGGTGGCGTGATTAATAAAGAACATCACTTTCAATCAGGGCCACAACAAAGTACTCCAACCAAGAATTTATTCACAAAATTGCGGGAAATCGTTGGTGAAGAAACACCACTTACCAATGTAAACCTTTGGTCATGTTTCGGTGGC
>CAMBES010000114.1 GCA_945865855.1 Rhizobium sp. Q54
AGGCCGAAATTGCTTTTAGTGCAAAAAAAATCGTTGAAAGACTCAAAATTAAGACAGCAAAAACGGTTAAGTTTTTTGCTATTTTCTTTGTCGTTTTAGGATTTTTTAAGTTCATCGACTAGCTTACAGAAATAATCACCGCGCTGTTCAAAATTTTTCCATTGATCAAGCGATGCGCAAGCCGGAGAAAGTAGGAGCGTTTTTTCTGTTAGGCTAGATTTTTTTGCGTCAAAATAGGCAGATTTGAAGGCTCGTTCCAAATTTCCGCATTTCTCAAAATTTACAGAATTTTTTTCTAAAATTTTTACGAATTCTTCAGTAGCTTCGCCGATTAAATAAGCCTTGGTAATTTTTTTGAAGTAAGGCTCAAGAATTTTGATCCCGCCTTCTTTCGACCGACCACCAAGGATCCAAAAAATATTCTCGAAAGATTTAAGCGCTGGTTCGGTTGACTCAGCATTAGTTGCCTTACTGTCATTAACAAATCTGATTCCATCTTTTTGCCCAATAATTTTACAGCGATGTGGCAAGCCTTCAAATTTTTGAATCGCAGAAATTATTTTCTTTTCGTCGGTTAGTCCAAAGCAGTAAGTAATCGCAAAAGCAAAAGCCATGTTTTGATCATTGTGCTCGCCATGCAAAAATTTCGATTTCAGCTCAAGATGTGAATCAGCGCCCCAAATTTTATTAACCAATTTTCCGCCGATTAGCGAAAGGCCATTTTCTTGAATTTTTTTAGTCGAGATTGGAATCAGTTTTGCACGGAAGTTCTTGTCATTTTTAAATTCTTCAAAAACTTTTTTAGAATTTTCATTGTCGACATCAATCAGCGCAAAGTCTTGTTCTGTCTGGTTTTGAAAAATTTTCTTTTTTGCTTCAATGTAAGCTTCCATCGAGCCGTGGTGATCAATGTGATCCGGTGTTATGTTTAACAGCGCAGCAATTTTGAAGTGGGTTTTGGTGAGAAGATCAAGTTGGTAAGAGGAAGTTTCAAATATGTAAGTCCCCTTAGAAAAATGGTTATTAGGCTTTTCAGTGGCTGAGGGGGATTGTTCAAAGCTCGCGCCAATTACTTTTTCAAAAGAGGTGGGCAAGTCAAAACAAGGAATGCCAATATTTCCACCAATCGCAGAAGGAACCTCTAATTCTTTAAAAATAAAACCGGTGAGTGAGGTAGTGGTAGATTTACCGTTAGTGCCTGTAATGGCGATAAAGTTATTTTGGGAATTAAGTCGGTAAAAAATCTCAATGTCGCAAGCAATTTCAGCGCCAGTTTTTTTGGCGATCTCAAAAATTTTATGTGAAGGAAGAATTCCGGGAGAAAGACTAATTACGGTTTTTGAGTCGTAAGAAATTTCGTCGGGATTTTTTTCTCCCGGATTATTGTCATCAATTGTGATCACTTCTTTGCCAGCCTGCTTCAAATATTTAGCAGCCGAGAGACCAGAAATGCCTAAGCCGTAGATTACGTATTTCATTTATTTTGTTGTATTTTCTTAGATCTTCCACCCGTCATCCTCGCGAAAGCGGGGATCCAGGATAACGCGCTCGGAGTAGGTGATTAGGTTTTTTGGATCCCCGCTTTCACGAGGATGAAGGCTGGAAATAAGTGGGTAAAGAGCGTTAAGAGCGAAGTTTAAAAATCGCTTCTGAATAACTTTTCGAACCAAAGATATAGGAGCCAGAAACCAAAACATCTGCACCAGCGGAGACCACTAGTTTAGAAGTTTCTTCATTAATTCCACCATCAACTTCTAGCTCAATTTTTTTACCCGATCTTTCGATTTTTTTTCTAATATTTTCGATCTTTTTCAATTGTGACGAGAGAAATTTTTGTCCACCAAAGCCAGGATTGACAGTCATTACCAGAATCAAATCGAGCTTTTCTAGAACGTAATCGAGAGCATCTTCATGGGTTGAAGGAACGAGAGAAACTCCCGCTTTTTTGCCGTAAGATTTAATCAAATCCAAGCTGCGATCGAGATGAATCGAAGCCTCAGCGTGAATTGTAATAATATCAGAACCGGCCTCTGCAAAATTCTTAATGTGATTGTCGGGATTATTAATCATCAAATGCACATCATAAGGTAAATCAGAGACCTTTCGAATAGATCTCACCACCTCATTACCGATCGTCAAATTCGGCACGAAACTTCCATCCATCACATCAATGTGAATATAGTCAGCGCCAGCTTTTTCGATGTTTTTTATTTCTTCTCCGAGTTTGGAAAAATCAGCAGAAAGAATTGAGGGAGAGATTTTTAACATGAATTTTATTTATTTTTGCAGCCCATTGCCACGATGTCGTAGATTGGATGTTCTAATCCAGAAATTGACGGGCTTGAGGCGAATAGCCAGCCGTAAAAAATACGAGTTTTTTGACGCAGAATTTCTTCGCCATTTTTTTCAATTTTGATCTCGGAAACTTCGACAAGAATTTTACTTTCTGGCTTTTGATCGAGAGGTGCTTGCCAACATTTGCGAACCGAGACAGCGATGCTACCAAGATCAACTTCTTGCCCAGTTCTTATTTCAACCAAAGTAGTTTTTGCCGTAGTTTTATTTAAAACTTGTAGCTGTGCGATGTTGCTAAAATGTGTAGGGTTAAGATTTTCTGGAGCAGTAATTTCTTGTGCCGAAAGCGAGCTAGAAAATAAAAAAAATAGCGCGATCAGAAAATTATTTTTTTTCATCTTCTTCCTTCTTGTTCTTGTCGCCAAAAATAAATTTACCGAGAAGATCTTCAAAGCTCACCGAAGATTGAGTAAATTGAATTTCTTCGCCATCTTTCAAATTTTCTTCATCTCCGCCCGGGCTAATCGAAAGATATTTTGAGCCAAGCAAACTTTCGGAAGAAATTTTTACTGAAGAGTCAGCGGGCAATTTTAACGAGTTATTGAGATTAATTTTTAAGACCGCGCGAAAATCTTTTTCATCGAGAATTTGCTCTTCAACAGTTCCAACTTTTACCCCAGAAATTTTCACATCACTGCCAGAGTTAATGCCGTCGATATTGTCGAATTTAGCGATTAGGCGATAGCCTTTCGTGTCGCTAACTTGAGCGCTGCGGAAAGAACTGAAGAGAAAGAAAATCGCACAAAAAAGAACGAAAGTTCCAACGATGATTTCAAAATAGTTGTTAGTTTTATTCATATTTACTCCGGCTTCCAGGCTTGATATTTTTGGCTTGTTGAACTTTTTGGTTTGTGCGAATTCTTTGTTCCCGTGAGGTTTGGCAAGTGAATTTTTTGCCAAGAAAATTTATGAGATTTGTTGAGAGTAGGCGTTACGTCGCTTATGTAATGAAGCCAAATATGCCAATCCATCGGAACTTTTGAAGGTTCAGCAATGCCTTGGTAAATCACAAATCTTTTACCATTTTTTTTGTGCAAGAAATATTGGTTACCGAACTCGTCAGAGCCAATTTTATTACATGAAGATTTTATCAGGAAGTCGTTAATTAAGCGCATTATGTTAATCAAAAATTGTTTTCGCGATTGTTAATATTGTAATTTTTTCGACGCCACATTTTCTTAAAGCTTTCGCACAATTTTCAACCGTCGCACCAGTTGTCATCACATCATCAAATAGAAGAATTTTTTTACCAAGAAGCTCTTTGCGATATTTTTTATTCACCAAAAATGCGCGCTTTAAATTCTTCTCGCGCTGCTCTTTTCTAAGCGAAACTTGTGATTCAGTGTTAGCAACGCGCCACAATAAATCGGGAATAAATTTCTTCTTTGATAAATATTTTCCGATCAAAATTGCCTGATTAAATTTGCGTTCGCGCAATTTTTTTACATGAAGAGGAACGGCGCAAATCAAATCGCAATCATTGATCTCGCTTTTGGCTTTTTCTCCTAAAAGCTTTGCCAGCTTCTGCGCCAAAAAAGTTTGGTCATTATACTTCAAATCACCGATCGCCTTGCCGATTATTTCATTGTAACGAAAAATCGTTACCACTTTGTCGTAAGCTGGGCGCTTAAGCAAACAGGCTGCACAGAAAGGCTTCATATGCTTGATTTCAATCTCAAAAGGATAAGCACAAATCGAGCATTTTGGCTCGGTAATAAACTTTAATTTTGGCCAACAGCATCCACAAAATAACGCATCTCTGTTGATTATTTCCTGACAGAAAAGACAGTGATTGGGAAATAAAAATTCTAAAAATTTCTTCATGTTATTTGATCGTGAACTCTTACGGCAGAACCGCCGACGTGGTGTTAAAAATAATTTTCTTCAGCAAGAAGTTTCTAATCGAATTAATGAGAATCTCGATTTACTTAATCGTGAATTCAAAAATATTTTAGAAATCGACGAAGAAAATTTTTCCTACCCAGAGAATGTTTTTGACTTGGTTTTAAGCAATCTCGACTT
>CAMBES010000115.1 GCA_945865855.1 Rhizobium sp. Q54
AAGGGCGTAAAGGTTTCTGGAAAATCAATACTAAGAAAAGAAGGTAAGAAAAAATAATATGATAACTAATCACGACAGAAGAAAATTTAGAACAAGAAACAGAATTGCAAAAAGCAATAAGTCATGCCGTCCACGCGCCTCTGTTCACAGATCAAATACAAATATTTATATTCAATTATTTGATCATAGTGGCAAAGTCTTATACTCCTTTTCAACATTGAATTTTAAAGGAAGTCCAAAAATTTCAGGCCTTGAGAAGGCCAAGTCAGTTGGAAAAGAATTTGCGGAGCTTTGCTTAAAAGGCGGTGTCACAAAAATCGTGTTTGACAAAGGGGCCTACGTTTACGGCGGTCGTGTTAAGGCTCTAGCCGAATCCTGTCGCGCAGCTGGCCTACAATTTTAAAAAATCTTCAGATGTCAAAACAACAAGCAAAAAATCAAAAGGAAAAAACTACAGAAATTGTTGAAAAACTAGTTTCGATCAATCGTGTTTCTAAGACTGTTAAAGGCGGCAAGAACATGTCTTTTTCTGCCCTGGTTGTGGTTGGAGATGCAAATGGTCGCGTCGGTTTTGGAAAGGGAAATGCAACTGAAGTCGCAGACGCTAAAAGCAAAGCTTTTGAAGCTGCTAAAAAAGCAATGATCAAAGTGGCCCTAAAAGAGGGGCGAACAATTCATCACGATATTTTCGCCAGATTCTGTTCTGGAAAAGTTTACCTTAGATCTGCCCCGGCTGGAACTGGAGTAATTGCTGGTGGCCCAATGCGAGCGATTTTTGAGTGCGCAGGTATTCACGATATCGTAGCAAAGTCAGTTGGAACCTCGAATCCTTATAATATGGTTGGCGCAACTTTTGCAGCTCTCAAGCAGCTCCTTTCTCCGAGATTAATTGCCGAAAGAAGATCGAAAGAAATTTCTGAAATTATTAAAAGAAGAAATTCAGCACTCAAATACGTAGAGCCAAAACAAGAACAAAAAACTGAATAGCCATGAAGCTAGAAAATTTCCTAAATAAAAAAATCACCATAACCCAAATAAAAAGTGGGTTAAAATTTAATGACAGACAAAAAGGAAATCTTGTTGGTCTTGGTCTAAGGGGCATTGGTTCTTCATCGGAATTAACGGCTACCCAGGCAATAATTGGCATGATTAAAAAAGTCAGTCACGCTGTAAAATTTAATTAAACTATGTCTCTTTCTCTTACTACTCTTCCAAAAATTAAAAGAAACTCACGAATCAGGGTCGGGCGTGGTATTGGCTCTGGCAAAGGTAAAACTTCCGGACGCGGCGTAAAAGGGCAAAAAGCTAGAACCGGACATCATTCGGTAAAGGGTTTTGAGGGTGGTCAAACGCCAATCTACATGCGCTTGCCTAAAAAAGGTTTCACTAATGTTCTCCGCAAAGAAATTGAAGCAGTTAGCATACGAGACATTGTCTCCATGATTGAAAGCAAGAAGATTGACGCCTCTTCGATCATTACAAAAGAATCCCTGGAGAAGGCTGGTTTGATTAAATGCAAAAATTCCAAAGTTAAGCTCATCATGAGCAAAAAAGAAATTTTATTAAAATTCAAAGTTGCTGTTGATGCCTATTCTGAAAAAGCAAAAGATTTTAGCGCATAATGCCTAAGGTTACTGCAAATTCAGAACTTAAAAGAAGGATTTTCTTCACCATTGCTATCTTACTCATTTACCGTTTCGGCACTTTTGTGCCAATTCCAGGTATCGATGTCGAGGTTCTAAAAAAATTCTTTGCATCTGAAGGTGCCAGTATGTTTGGTATGATAAATCTATTCTCGGGTGGGGCCTTAGAGCGCATGAGTATTTTTGCGCTGAATATTATGCCATATATTACCTCTTCGATCATAATGCAATTATTAACCTCGATGCATAAAGGTCTCGAGTCCTTGAAGAAAGAAGGTGAGTATGGTCGCGCTAAGATTAATCAGTACACTCGTTATTTAACCATTATTCTCGCTCTTTTTCAGTCACTCGGAGTGTACTACGCTCTATCAAATCCTGAGCACAGCGCCTTTGTTTCTGATTCTAATATTTTTATGTGGACCACCTGCGTTAGTCTCGTTGGGTGAACGGTCATGTTAATGTGGTTTGGCGAGAGAATTACAGCTTCCGGTATCGGCAACGGCATCTCGCTAATAATTTTTGTGGGCATCGTATCATCTCTTCCTTCAACAATTATCCAAGTTTTTGATCTTTCTAAAACTGGTATTTATTCTTGGTTTACGGTTTTGCTCTTTTTTGCTGCTTTTGCCGGGTTTTTAATGCTGGTATGTTTTATCGAGAAAACTCACAAACGTATTAAAATTCAATATCCGAATGCAACAATGATGAAGGCTGCAGGGATGTCTGATTCATCTTTTTTACCACTAAAGATAAATATCTCTGGTGTAATTCCCCCTATTTTTGCTAGTTCAATTCTGATGTTTCCAGCGGCAATAATACAATTTACTGGCACCGATGGAGATTTTTTTGTTTCAGCTTTGCGCAGAGGCGGAGGACTTTATTTGCTCCTTTTCTCCTCTCTAATTCTTTTTTTCTCTTATTTTTATTCATCCATCGTTTTTAATACCGAAGATGTCGCAAATAATCTAAAAAAGAGCAATTGTTTTATTCTTGGGGTTAGGCCCGGAATGGCTACAGCACAACATCTCGATAAGGTAGTTTCTCGTCTTACCTTACTCGGCGCAATTTATTTAATTGTCGTGTGCATCACGCCAGAAATTTTAGTAACTCATTATTCGATTCCTCTTCATATTGGCGGTACAGGAATTTTGATTTTAGTTAATGTAGTTCTCGATTTGGTAAACCAGGTGCAATCACATCTTTTAGCAAATAAGTATGGTTCAGGCTCAGGAGCTAAGAGGAGAAGAGTGAGGGTAAGGGCATGAATAATATAATTTTTCTTGGAGCTCCGGGCTCTGGCAAGGGTACCCAGGCAGCAATGCTTTCTGCAAAATTAAAAGTCCCGGCAATTTCAACCGGCGAGACTCTGCGCAAGGAAGTCAAGCAGCAAAGTGAAATAGGCAAACTGGCCAAATCTTACATGGAATCAGGAAAACTGGTTCCAGATAAGATTATTATCGATATTATAAAGGGCAGAGTCTTTAACTCAGATTGTGATAATGGTTTTATCCTCGATGGTTTTCCGCGCACTACTTTTCAAGCCGAAGAGCTTGAAAAGATGCTTGATTCACTTGGTAAAAAAATTGATCACGTTTTCAATTTTGAGATTGACGAAGAAACCTTAGTCAAAAGAATTTCTGGCCGCCTTTCTTGTAAAGGTTGTGGCGCGATTTATAATCATTATTTCAAACCTCCTATAAAAAATGGATTTTGTGATAATTGTGACTCAACTAAATTTGAAGTTAGATCTGACGACAATGAAGAGGCGGTAAAAAATCGTCTAAAAATCTATCACGAGTCTACTTATCCACTTATACAGTTTTATCAAAAAAAGAACTTGCTTGTTTCGATCTCCTCCATAAAAGGCGCGCCCCTCGTTTTTGAGGCGTTGATCGAAGCGCTTAAGTCTTCTTCTAAAAAATTTTAATTTAAAAAATGGCTAGAATCGCTGGAGTAAATATTCCAAAAGAAAAGCGCTTTGTTATCGCTTTAACCTATATATACGGAATTGGCAAAACTACTGCTAACAAGATTTGCAAAAAGTTAAAAATTGCTCTCGAGCTTAGAACTCACCAAATAAGTGAAGACAAGTTAGCGGAGGTTCGTGCCTTACTTGAAAAAGAACGAGCTGTTCTTGAAGGAGACCTAAGGAGAAAAGTTACTTCTGATATAAAAAGACTGATTGATATCGGTTGTTATCGGGGTATTCGTCACGTGAAAAAACTCCCAGTTCGCGGACAAAGAACTCACACTAATGCCAGAACTCGTAAGGGTCGTGGCGTGGCAATTGCCGGAAAAAAGAAAGCAGTTAAATAACTTTTAAAATGACTGAGACAAAAATAGACGCAGCATCAAAGGAAAAAAAATCCTCTAAAGGCTCAAACAAAAAAAAGAAAAATATTAGCAGTGGCGTCGTTCACGTCTATGCTAGCTTCAACAACACCATCATCACTATTTCTGATGGGGCGGGCAATGTAATCTGTTGGTCATCAGCTGGAAAACAAGGCTTTAAAGGCTCAAGAAAATCAACCCCTTATGCTGCGCAAGTTGCAACCCAACATGTAATTAATATTGCAAAAGAGTGTGGCTTGCAAAGTGCTTTAGTCGAAGTAAGAGGTCCTGGAGTTGGCAGAGAAGCTTCTCTGCGCGCACTTCAGGCTTCTGGGATTAATGTTACCATGATCAAATATAGTACTTACC
>CAMBES010000116.1 GCA_945865855.1 Rhizobium sp. Q54
TAAAAGAAGAGCTGAAACGGTTTCTGTGTGGCCCCTCCGAGCAGCAAGCATAAAAGCCGTGGCGCCAAGAGGTGTTACTGCGTTAACATTAATTTCATCGCGAGATAAAAGAGTTGAAACGATTTCTGTGTGGCCATTTTGAGCAGCAAACATCAAAGCCGTGGCGCCATCAGTTGTTACTGCGTTAACATCAATTCCATCGCGAGATAGAAGAAGAGCTGAAACGATTTCTGCGTGGCCATTTTTAGCAGCAATCATCAAAGCCGTGGAGCCATTAGGTGTTACTGCGTTAACATTAATTTCATCGCGAGATAGAAGAAGAGCTGTAACGATTTCTGCGTGGCCATTTTCAGCAGCAAGCATCAAAGCCGTGGCGCCATCAGGTGCTACTGCGTTAACATCAGCTCCTCGAGTCAATAATCCAGCAACGGTTTGGGTTAATCCATTTTCATCCTGAGCTTCCCCACGAGGATTTTCTACGGCCTCGATTAGTTGTAAATCCAAAGCTTTTTGCTCGTTGAGAGAAGTTGCTGAAATAAAGTTATTTTTCATAAATATCTAATGATGGATTTGGTTTAAACTGTAAGACTTAATTATTGTTTTTGCGTGTCGGCAACCAGTCTTAAAACTTTTTTGCTCTAGAGATTGCGACCGAAACAAATCTAAAAATAAAACACAAAGATTAATTTTTACTGCGTGAAGATGAAGACTATCCTTCATCTCACATCCCTAACACAATCTGCCTAACATCGTTGAAAATCGTGAAAAGCATTAGTGTTAAGACAAGGCTTAGTCCAAATTTAAAACTGATTTGTTGAATCTTTTGTGAGAGCGGTTTGCCGCGGATTGCTTCGATTAAATAGAAGAATAAATGGCCGCCGTCGAGAACGGGTATGGGCAGAAGATTCATTACACCAAGATTCAGGGAGATCATTGCCGCAAACCAAAGCACGACAGTGAAACCCATTTCAACAGTTTTGCCGGAATATTTCGCCATTTTAATTGGGCCGCTGAGCTCGTCAACAGAGCGCTTGCCCGTGATTAATTCGCCGATTGCTTTGAAGATTGCGATTGAAATTTTGTAGGTTTCTTTGTTGGCCTCAAGAAAACTTTGACCAAGATTTAAATCTTGGTGAATAGATTTTGAGGCGCCAATTCCAAGCATTCCAACTTTTACTTCTTCGCCAAAAAAATTTTTAGTTGTTTGAATTTTTGGTATGGTTGTGAGAGAAATTTCTTCCTCGTTACGTAAAATTATTAGCTGTAATTCTTTGTCGACACTAAGCGTAACTAATTCACGAACCTCTTCAAAAGCAGAAATTTCTTTGCCGTTAATTGACAAAATTCTGTCACCTTTTTTTAAGCCCGATTCTGCTGCGGCACTATTTTCTGCAACTACGTCAATGATTGGAAGAACAGTGTTCAAGCCGTTAATTCGAAAGAGGAAAGTAAAAATAAAAATCGTCAGCAAAAAATTCGCGACCGGACCTGCAACCACAATTGCCATGCGCTGCCAAACAGTTTTACCTAAAAAAGAAACTTTTTTTTCTGCTACAGACATTTGAGCAAGAAGATCTTCGTCTGGAATAGAAGAACCATTTTTGTCGCCAAACATCTTGACGTAACCGCCAAAAGGAATTGGACAAATTTTCCAACGTGTGCCTTTTTTATCGGTGAATCCGATCAGCTCGCGACCAAAGCCAATCGCGAATTCATCAACCTTAACGCCACATAATCTCGCCACCAAAAAATGGCCGAATTCGTGAATGAAAACAATCACTGAAATGATTAAGACAAACGAAAAGATGTTATGAAGAATGAGTTGAAGCAGTGCCATTTAAGAAATTTGATTTTCTGAGAAATTGAGTTGGTTGATTATTTTTGACAAGGGAAATACCCGGATTTTGAGAGCATGATTGCAATTTAAATCAAATCATCGCCAAGCCTTTAATTTAAAGGACTAAAGGCTGATAAATATTTTGCCAAAAATTTCTCAGAAAAATTGAAGGGATTTGTAAAAAACTAAATTTACTCATTAAAAAATATCTCGCCTTCCCTGTTCTAGTTGAGAAAAGTTGCGGATAAAAAAATCCAAAACTTTTCTCAATTTTTCAGATAGCGCCCCTTTTGCTAAGTCTTAATTTTACGCGTTTATATACTTGAAACTACCAAGTAAAAAATAGGTGAAAGATTTATTTGGATGGTTGGTAAAGAAACCGAACAATGATGTATCCCATTCCAATAATCTGACAAAAATTTTCGGCTATGATGCTTGGTAACAACCAGACATGACTTTGAAAGTCTAATTTACCAACTCCGACCAGAATTGTGATGGTGATGTGAAAAATTATGAATGTGCTGATCCAGCCGATTATCCAGAAAGACCATCTGTCTCTTAAATCAAAAAACTTTGATCTTCCCTGCAGCTCCAAAAGCTCTTTGCGCGCCTCAATTATTGACATTGTCAACTCAGGGTCTTCTTCCTGCTTTGTTGCTGAAATTCTGGAAACAATATCCTTAAGGCTATCTTTTGTATTCATACTCCAGCCTTGCTTTGATTACTGGAACAGAAACGGCAAACAACTTCGCCAACTCATCGAGTGAGGCAATCTTGTAATACTTATCTAGCATGAATCTCGGTACTAGAAGGTGGGCAGCGAAGGCGTTAGCCTCTTTTTCTTTAGGATCATTAGCTACAGACGGAATTGGCTCTCTAAGAAGAACTTGGTAGTTAGAAGATTTAAGCCAATCCTCATGCAGGAATTTATGTCCTAATTCGTGAGCTACTGTAAAAGTCTGTCTCTGAGGATATTCATGTTTATTAACATAAATTTCATTTTTTTCAGCGAAGAAGAAGCCAGAAATTTTGTCATCTTCATCTTTAAAATCGGCAAAGAAAACCCTTATCCCTAAATCTCTCGCTATCTTAACTGGATCAACTGGTGGCGTGGTATATCCAAACTGGTCTAAGACCTCTAGTGCCTTTGCTTGTGCTTTTTTAAAATCAGGAATTTCAGTCATAATTTATTTTGGTTTTTTTGATTTGGTTAAGTCCGTAATCGTCTTTTTCAGATCAAATTTTTCATCGCAGCCAGCTTCTTTCGCAGTCTCTTTGAAGAGGTCGTGTTGGGATTTTTTGAGCTGTTTTTTCTTTGGTTTATTTGTCATTCGATTTACCGAAGTTAAATTGCGGTGCGGGATCATCGGTTTTTTCTAGCTCTAGGGCAAAATACTCGTTCTTTATCTTCTTACCCTCTAGGAGTTTCTGAACTGTCTTTAACTTCACCTTCATTATTTCTCTGCCGTGCAAGGCTATCTTACCCGCCACGTAGTCGTTAAAAAATTGATCATCCTCGATGGTGCATTTAATCTTATTCTCGTCCTCAAACTCCCACATGCAGCCTTCTTTTGAAGTTGGGGTAAGTAAAATCATAATTTTGTCAGCCGTATTTTCCCCAATGATTTTCCCCTCTTCTTCTTGATCGGAAATTTCTTTTTCATCTTCTGAATAGTCTGCTAGAGAAGAATTGATGCGCTGTTTTTCTGCATCGATACTTCCTTTGTAAAAAACATTATCGCCAGTTTTCTGAATACCTTTGGCGAAATGACCGATTGCCCTGTTAAGCCTTTTTTCATCGAGATAATAGCCCTTTAGATCATTATTTAAATTGCTGCTTTTGAGAATAGTTGTGATCTCAGTTTTGATCTCATCCCTCTTTTGTTTGTTGCTAATCCTCTTTTCATTGATCTTGAAAATAGCATCTTTTGCAGCTTTTACCGTCAGTAAAATTGTTCCTGTGTAGTCGCCGTAAAGTGCCGCAACTCCAGCAACAGAAGCCTCTATGGCTTTATCAGCCTTTTCATTTTTTGCCTTGATGTGATCTTTTAGCTCAAATTCTACTGAGCCAGCGCTCAGTCTTTCTATGTAAGAAACAACCTGAATGGAGGTGTCTATACCGCCGACAATTGCGTTGTTTATTTCCTCTAGGGCAAGAAGGCAATCTTGCATACCTGCAGCAAAAGTATTCACCTCGACGCCGCCCTCAGGAACATCAAATATAAGACTGTAATTTAGGTTTTTTTCTTTGTCTTTGATCATGCCATTGAGGAGATTCTGTAAGTTAATCGTTTACCCATAACGCACGCCAATACTGCTTCGGTGCGTTCTGAGTCCGTGATTTCTTTCGTGTTATAGCGAAAGTCGAACTCGCACAAATATCGCTTCAAGTGATTACTTTTGCAATGCTGATAAACGCC
>CAMBES010000117.1 GCA_945865855.1 Rhizobium sp. Q54
AGAAGTGCCGAGAGAGCTAGGGAATGATAGCTTTAGCTGCTTTTAATGACAAGAAAAATAATTAAAAAAATTAAAGAAAATTTATGAAAGATTTATTGGGGGATTTGCAACAGCCCCTTTATTGGGTTGATTTTGCGACAGTCTCAAGATTTATCTCATTCTTGACAATTCTGCAATTCACCATTCTAAAGCTGTGAAGGCTTGGGAAATTAAGCATCAAGATAAAATTAAACTCTTCTATCTGCCACCATATGCTCCAGAACATAACCCAGTTGAATATTTGAATCAGACTCTTAAAGTTAAGCTAAAAAACAGACCCAAAGACAAAACCCGCAGAGGCTTACGAACAAGCGTTTCACAGGAGATGAAGTCTTTGCAAAATAGCAAGAAAACCATTAAATCACTTTTTGATGCACCTAAGGTGAGATATGCTAGGTAGTGGCTTAGTGTGAGGTTTTATATGGGACTGCTAATATATCTCATGAGCACCACTTTTGCTTATACCAACCATCTTTTCTGCATAGCTTTTTTCGGGGCTAGGTGATGGTTTTTTAGGATGTTGAAGATCAAGGGCGTCAGTTCTTTGTTTTTGAAAAGCCTCTAATTTTTCTTTAAATTCTTCATAAGATTTTTCTAAGCCTTGCCTCATCTCTACCAACTGACTTTCGGAATAATTTTTAGAAAGTTCTAAACTTTTTTTGTATAATTCAGGACTAAGTCTAACTGGTGCTGTAGCCTTTTCCTTGTTGATCAAAGCATAAGCAAGAGGGAGGGTTAGATTTTCAAAACCAACAAAAGCAACCATGGACCTATTTTCTTTTGTATCAATGAAAGCATTGCTGTTGGAGCCATAGCCAAGACCGCCGTGAGTTCTATAGCGTTGATAATCTGGATGGGAGTATGACTCATAACCAAATCCATAAGTTTTCCCTTGAGGATTAAGGCTGCCGTCCAATTCATGTTTTGGCACCTGTCTTGAATTAAAAATCTCCAAAGTTTCTGGTGTTTTAAAAACACTAAATTCTGGACTGCTATGCAAAACATGAAAAGCAATTTTACTCATAGACTCAGGATTAGCATAGCTTCCACCGCACGCCATATCGTAAGAATGTGAAGGAGTTTCTTTAAATTTTCCGCTATGATAATCTTTGCCAAATTTTACGCTTAATTCTGGATGGGAGGCAACCGCAGTTCTTCCATCAACAATTTCCATTTGATCGGAAGTAAAAAATCTTAAGCTCTCCGCTGACCGCTCTTCCTTTTCTTCTTCACCAGATTTTTCTCTAACCCTGCTAATGACAAGCTCATCAACCACATCACCAAACTTACTCGCGCGTCCTCTTTGTTTACTATCAACAGCAACAATAACTCTACCCAATAATTCATATCCCAAATCATTATAAAAATATTCGCCAACCCTCTCGCCAAATTCTCCGGTTTTTGGTTTTTTTGCGGCATCAATCATTTCGTCTGGCGTGAGTTTTCGATTAGCATCACGGAAGGCGCCACTCTCAACACGAGCAAGTCCCGAAGTATGTTGAGCTAAATGCTGTAAAGTTATGTCTCCGAAATTTGGCTGTAATTCCAACTGTGTTTGAATGTAAGTTGAATCTGGATAATGTTTTTTTAAGAGCGGTAATAAATCAGATAATTTTGTCTCAATTCCTTTTGGTAAAAATTGCTGATATTTTTCTTCTTCAGTCATTCTGAGCATTGTGACCGCAGTAACCATTTTCGTCATACTGCCGGCGCAAAAAATGGTGTCATCTGCAGCGCCATCAGAGGCGAAGTTTTCTGCAACGCCGTGGTCGCCAAATGTCATAACCGATACGGAAGAAGAGGTTGCAACACCATCAGTTGCTATTGAGTCAGAGATGGGTGTTAGGCGTAGCTCTGCCATCTCTAAGATCGTCAATTTTCAATGAACCATTTAAAAGCCCTTCCGAGATGTCTGTCGGATTTTGAAATTTAGTTGGCATGAAATCTCCTTTTAAAAACTGTGATCAAGGCTTGTAACTCCTGGTCGAACTCATCATTCAAATTTATCACTCTGTAGCCGAATTTTATTAGATTTCTTTTTGCCTCGGCGATTTTTTCGTCATGTTCACCGAGCTTAAAGTGATCTAAAATATTGAGTGAAAAATCGGGAAAAATTCCCACTCCATTTAGTGTTAAAAACTGCCAATCGAATAAATGTGATGGATCTTGCTTGCGGTCTGGCAAGCCGGTTTCTTTGTTATAGGCAATGTCGGAATGACCAACCACCTGCTCTGCTTTGATATGATATTTAGTGATTAGATATTTGCAGAGCTCAAGCCCAGCCTGCATCTGTGCCACTTCAAACTTTTTAGAAAATGGCGCCGAGTTAATAAATTCGATGCCGATTGAAGTTTGGTTTAAGCCTTCAACGCCTCGCCAATAGCTAACTCCGGCGTGATAGGCAGCGTCATTTTCATCAACCAATTCAAAGATTTTTCCATCTTCGTCGATTAAATAATGTGAGCTAACTTGATGCTCGCAAAGCTGCTCAATCGCATGTTCAACAGAACTTGCCTCAATGTGATGAAGAACTAAAGATTGAATATTTCTTGGTTCACTTTTTCTTTCGAAGAACTCGGAAAATTTTTTACTGCGATCGACTTTCATTTTAACATTTAGGATTTAACAAGCCGCGACTTCTCTAAACGCAATCAACAAAAAATGGCTACGAAAAAAAGCACGACACGGACTTCAAAAGAACTTGAAGCATTACAATTCCACATGCAAGGCCAGCCAGGAAAGGTTGCCATGCATGCCACCAAGCCACTTAACACTCAGCGTGATTTGGCCCTTGCCTATTCCCCAGGCGTTGCGATTCCTTGCTTGGAAATTCAGAAAAATCCTGATGCTGCTTACGATTATACTTCAAAAGGAAATTACGTTGCGGTGATTTCAAATGGCACTGCAGTGCTTGGTCTCGGAAATCTCGGCGCTCTTGCTGGTAAGCCAGTAATGGAAGGAAAGTCAGTTTTGTTCAAGCGTTTTGCCGATATCGATTCAGTCGACATCGAAGTTGCCACAGAAAATCCTGATGAATTTATCAATGCTGTTAAATTTCTTGGACCAACTTGGGGCGGCATCAATCTAGAGGACATAAAAGCTCCCGAGTGTTTCATTATCGAAAGCAAGCTGCGCGAAATAATGGATATTCCTGTTTTTCATGATGATCAACATGGAACTGCGATCATCTCTGCTGCCGGTATTATCAACGTTTTGCACCTTTCTAATAAAAAATTTAAAGACATTAAAGTCGTCGTAAATGGTGCTGGCGCTGCTGGCATTGCCTGCTTAGAACTCTTGAAAGCAATGGGCCTTCCGCACAATAACGCCCTACTCTGCGACACTAAAGGCGTTATTTACAAAGGTAGAACAGATGGCATGAATCAATGGAAATCAGCTCACGCCGTTAATACAAAATTACGCACATTAGAAGAGGCGATGAAAGATGCTGATGTGTTTTTGGGCCTTTCAGTTAAAGGTGCGGTGACAAAAGCTATGGTTAAATCAATGGCGAAAAACCCAGTGATTTTCGCAATGGCCAATCCAGATCCAGAAATCACTCCGGAAGAAGTTCATGCTACTCGTGACGATGCAATTGTTGCAACGGGCCGTTCAGATTACGAAAACCAAGTGAATAACGTAATGGGCTTCCCTTATATTTTCCGTGGCGCTCTCGATGTTCGTGCCTCAACAATCAACGAAGAAATGAAGATCGCCGCTGCAAAAGCAATCGCCGAGCTAGCACGCGAACATGTTCCTGAAGAAGTAATAAAAGCCTACGCCGGCCGCCGCGACATGAAGTTCGGCAAACATTACATCATCCCAACTCCATTTGATTCACGTTTGATCCACGTAGTTCCGATGGCAGTTGCTAAAGCTGCAGTTGCAACTGGCGTCGCGCGTAAACCAATCAAAGATTGGGATGCTTACAAAAGAGAATTACAAGCCCGTCGCGATCCTACGATTAACAGCCTTGGCATGATTTTCGAAAAACTCGAAAGATCGCCAAAAAAAGTAATTTTTGCGGAAGGTGAACAACCTGAAATCATCCGTGTTGCTGCAATG
>CAMBES010000118.1 GCA_945865855.1 Rhizobium sp. Q54
ACTACCGAAGAACAAAAGTTCTTAGACAATGAAGTTGAAGAAGTTTGCAAAATCTGCTCTGATTACGACGTGCAGGTTCTGCGCGACTTGCCAGAAAATGTTTGGAAATTTTTGCGCGAGAAAAAATTCTTCGGAATGATCATTCCAAAAGAGTTTGGCGGCCTTGGATTTTCGGCCTACGCGCACAGCTCAGTAATTCAAAAACTTTCTTCGCGCTCTGCTCCTTTGGCAATCACCGTAATGGTTCCAAACTCACTCGGGCCTGCTGAATTGTTAATGCATTACGGCACGCAAACTCAACGCGATTACTACTTACCTCGCCTCGCCGATGGCCGTGAACTTCCTTGCTTCGCCTTAACAGAAACAGCGGCAGGATCAGATGCAACTTCAATTATTTCGAACGGAATTTTATTCAAAGATGAAAATGGAAAAACAAAAATTCGCCTCAATTGGAGCAAGCGTTACATCACGTTAGGAGCTTACGCGACCCTTATTGGCGTTGCTTTTCAGCTTCGTGATCCAGACAAAATCTTGTCCGATAAAGAAGAAGTTGGAATTACCTGCGCGTTAATTCCACACACTACAGCTGGCGTCAGACAAGGCCGCAGGCATGATCCACTTAGCACTCCATTCGTAAATTCTCCCCTCAATGGCGACAATGTAATCATTGGTTTAGATGCTGTAATTGGCGCTGAAGATGGCCTTGGCAAAGGCTGGAAAATGTTAATGGAATGCTTGGCCGCAGGTCGCGGAATCTCGCTTCCTTCAACCGGAACTGGCGGCTCAAAAATGGTCGCTCGCGCAGTCAGCGCTTACACTGCGATCCGTCAACAATTCGGAACTGAAGTTGGAAAATTTGAAGGTGTTGAAGAAGTTTTAGCAAGAATCGCTTCACGCACTTATGCTCTCGAAGCCATGCGCAGCTTCACTTCTGGCGCTATTGACTCTGGTTCAAAACCAGCAGTTATAACGGCAATTGCTAAATACCACGCCACTGAAATGTTCCGCCAAAATATTAATGACGGAATGGATCTAATGGGCGGACGCGCTATAATTCGTGGCCCGCGCAACGTTTTGGCCAACGCATATTTCTCGAGTCCAATCTCAATTACTGTCGAAGGCGCCAACATCATGACGCGTAGCTTGATCCATTTCGGACAGGGCGCGATTATGTGCCACCCCTACGCCTACAAGGAAATTGAAGCTCTGGAAAAAGGCGACATAAAAAATTTCGACAAAATTTTCTTCGCTCACGTTGCCCATTTATTCACCAATCTTGCACGATCAGTAATTCTTTCACTAACTCGCGGCTACATCATAAAACCACTTAAACGCGACTTGATTACAAAATATGAAAGAAAAATTTCTTGGTGCTCAGCAACTTTCGCTCTACTCGCCGACATCGCAATGGCGCGCTTTGGTGGCAATTTAAAACGTAAAGAAAAAATCAATGGCAGATTCGGCGACGTGCTTTCGGCAATGTACATCTCGACCTGTATCTTGAAAAAATTCGACGAAAATGGTCGCAAAAAATCAGACGAAATTTTGGCTGAGCATGCAATCAAAGAACAGCTTGGCAAAGCCCAAAATGCGATTGACGGCATCTACCAAAATATTTTTGGCTGCTGCGGAAAATGGATTCTTTTTCCTTTCGCAATGTGGTCGCGCTTCAATTCTTTCAGCTGTCCGGCCAATGACATTTTGAGTCACAAGATCAGCAAAAACTTAATTGAAACTGGCGAATTTCGCAATTCTTTAACTGAAGGAATTTACGTCTCAAAAGATTCAACCGATAATTTAGGTAGAATTGAAAATGCTTTAGTTCTTCATGAAAAAGCCGCAGCAGTGCGCGCTAAAATCAAAAGTGCAATTCGCTCTAAAGCCTTGCCTCGCAAACGCTTAGAAGATCTTGTTGACCTCGCTCACTCAAAAGAAATAATTAATTTAGAAGAAAAACATTTAGTGCAAAATGCAATGCATGTAGTGCTTGATGCAATGGAGGTTGATGAATATTCGCTCGAGGAATATAAAAATATTTAATTGCTGTAAGTAAATTTTTTTAAATCCCCGCCTGGTGCGGGGATGATTTCATCTTCGCGCAGGCTGTAATAACTTACTTAATCAGCTTCGCCACCCTCTTAGTCTCACACAGCTTTTTTGGTAAGAAATCTTCCAGCACAAGGTTCCCGCACAACTTCCGCGCATAATTTTGCCCAACTAATTCTCGATGAAATAATCTGTGCTTTGCTGAAGAGATTTCCGCTTCGTCAAAAATGTAAACTGATTTTCCGGTCGAGCAGCATTCCGAAATCATTGAAACTGAATCGCCGGTAATCACAAAAAAATCCGCCGCACTAAGAATTGCAAAATAAGGATTTTTTTCTTTCACCTCTTCCCAATCGAAAAATTGAAAATCTCCTGAAAGGCTTGATTTCAGAGCCTTGTTAAGCTCTTCATCGGTTCTTCGGCTATTTAAAATCAACAGAGTTGCATTCATTTTTTTTGCTAAATCTGAAGAAATTTTTGCTAATTTTTTTGCCGACTCTGTCGTAAATTTTGTTTTGTTTGACGAGCCTCCAACGAGCAAAGCAATTTTGGTTTTGGTAATTTTTTTCAGCTCAGGAAATTTTTCCAATTCATTTTCGAGTCTCTTTTCATCTACGCGCGAGAGCGCTCCAATTGTTGTGATTAGGTTTGGAAATTTTTCTTCACTCACTTCGTCGTGCCTCGGCAAAATCACAAAATCAAATTTTTTAAAATCTAAATTTGGATTCATTATTTGAATTATTTTTGTCTGATTTTTTGACTGCTTTTTTAAATTAAGTGCAATTGGCGCAGATCTTCTTCCAGCAGAAATGACAAGGCTTGATAAGTGTTCAAGCTCAAGAATTTTCTTTTTAGAATCATTGGTTAGTCGTAACAAAGAACTGCTAAAAAAAATATTTGGCAAAGAAGACAAAAATCCGTAATCAAGATTAATTATTTTGTAGGAAATACCAATTTCTTCAGCGAGTCCAATTGCTTGCGCGGCAGTTCCTGGTCTTTTGTCAGCTAAGATCAAAATCTCATTTTGTATTTTTTTGTCGGTGATTTCCATCTGCCTTAAGGCCTTAATTTGATTGGTTTAAAAGGGTGATCTCTGAGATTGTTTACCCGGGTAAACAATCTTACTTTAGCGCCAGTTTTTGACGTAAAATTTTCTCAACATCCGGCGAAATAAATTTTGAAACACTACCTCCAAGTCTCGCCACTTCTTTAACCAAGCGCGAGGCAATGAAATGATTTGATTCAGAAGCGGGAAGAAAAATTGTCTGAATTTTTGGATTAAGCTGCGAGTTCATTCCAAACATTTGGAATTCAAATTCAAAATCAGAAACAGCGCGAAGCCCACGCACAATTGCTTTTGCACCTTTCTTCTCCGCAAAGTCAACAAGCAAACCTTCAAATTTTTCGATGGAAATATTTTTGATCTGAGATTTTTTTACCTCGAGCTCGATCATCTCGAGACGCTCGTCCAGCGTGAATAGAGGGCTCTTGTAATTGTCCTTGGCTGCCGCGACAATTAAATGATCAAACAAATCTGCAGCCCGACGAATAATGTCGAGGTGACCAAAAGTAATTGGGTCAAAAGTTCCAGGGTAAATCGCGATTTTCATTTGAATCAGAAGTGTAATTAAACCAAGTCTAGCTTCGCATGCGCATCTCAATTTTAGCAATTGGAAAGTTCGAAAACTCTCCACAACAAACCCTTTTTCTTGATTACGCAAAACGTCTGAAGTGGAAAATTGAACTCAAAGAATTCGAGCTAAGAAATGCTAAAAATCTTGCAGTTCCACAAATTAAAGAAGGGGAAGGAAGGCTTATTTTACAGGCGCTGCGACCATCAACAAAATTAATTGCACTCGACGAAAATGGTCAGGAATTTTCGAGTCAAAATTTTTCAAAACTAATTTCTAACTTTGGCCTGCGCGGAGAATCTGATTTAACTTTTGTGCTTGGTGGCGCCAATGGAATAGCTCCAGAGATTCTACAAAAATCTTCGCTA
>CAMBES010000119.1 GCA_945865855.1 Rhizobium sp. Q54
ATGATTTTCGAAAAACTCGAAAGATCACCAAAAAAAGTAATTTTTGCTGAAGGTGAACAGCCTGAAATCATTCGCGTTGCCGCAATGTGGCGCGACTCTGGCTACGGAAAACCAATTCTGATTGGCAAAGAAAAGCGCATTCTGGAAAACATGAAAGAAGCCAATGTAGATCCAAAAGGCATCGAGATTTACAACGCTTCAATCTCAGACGAGAACAGCAAATTCACCGATTACCTTTACAAAAAATTGCAACGCAATGGTGTTCTTCGTTCTGATTGCGCGCGCATGATCAACAATGATCGCAATGTTTTTGCCGCATCAATGCTTGCTTGTGGACATGGCGACGCACTCGTTACCGGCCTAACTCGTGGCTATCGCAAAGCAATGACAGACGTCTGGCAAGTCATCAAAAATAAGAAGAATAAAATTCTTCTTGGTGTTTCGATGGTGATTTCAAAAAATCGCACAATTTTCATTGCCGACACTGCTTGTTCAGAACTTTCTTCATCTGAGCATCTCGTGAAAATCGCGATTCAAACTGCGGCGAAAGTTCGTGGAATGGGTTACGAGCCTCGAGTAGCTTTCCTTTCTTTTTCAAATTTTGGCTCGGCTCTGAAAGCGGAATCTTCTCGCGTCAAACATGCGGTTGAGCTTCTAGACGAAATGAAGGTCGATTTCGAATATGACGGCGAAATGACTGCTGACGTGGCTCTGAACATGGATAAAATGTCGAAATATCCTTTCTGCCGCTTAACCGCGCCAGCAAATATTTTGATCTGCCCAGGTTTACACTCAGCAAGCATTGCAACAAAACTTTTAGAAGAAGTGGGTAATTGCACCGTAATCGGCCCAATCTTGGATGGCTTCGAAAAATCTGTTCAGATCGTCACCATGAACTCTTCAATCAATGATATTTTGAACATGGCAGCTATTGCAGCTATTGGTTCGCAAACAAAATAATTTAAGAAATATGTCGGATGATTTTCCTCATCAAGCAATGTCAATTCCCTCAGCTCCAGCAGGAAAGATGAGTCTCTTTCCCATTGGAGAAGGGGCGAGCATGGACAGTATTTGCAACATGGGCTCTTTGGAAGATAGTATCACACCTTCCAGCCTCGGTGAGGGAATGCTTGAAAGCATAAAACGAGGCGGTGGAGCATTAGGTGGAACGATTACTGAAGATTTAGCCAATGTAACAGGACAACTCGTAACAAAAGAAGCGGGAGGGGATGATTTTAAACTCGAACAAATGTCTGCAGGGGATCTTGGTAATCTAAAAGTTACGACCGCTCAGGGCGATCTTAATTTACAGGCAGTTGGCATAGTCAGAGCTGGTCCCTAACCAATCTCAATCTTCGACAAATCGCCCATTTCATCAAATAGTGATCGAATACACGAGAGCAGCAACAACCTATTCTCACGCAGATCTTTATTCGCATCATTAACCATCACATGAGCAAAGAAATGTGTGAGCGGCAATTCCAAAACATCGAGAAGTTTAAAAGCAGAAACAAAATCTCCTTTCGTTACTAACTTAACAAAATCAGCAGAGATTTGTCTAACGCGACGATAAAGTGTGCGCTCATATTTTGTTTTTATCGCCAGGCGCGAAGGCTTCCCGCTGTAAATCTTGCCATCTTTTTTTTCTTCGATCGCAAGAATATTTGTCGATCTTTTGTAGAGCGCAATCAAGTTTTTATGCTTCTCATCTTTTAGAATTTCATCCAAAAATTTTATTTTTCTAGCAAGGTAAAGAATGTCTACAGACTTATGCGCATCAAGGTCTGAGAGATATTGCTCGATAACCGCATTCACCACATCTGGACTTAGTTTTTCATTTTCTTTTAGATAAACTTTCAGCCTTTCAACGATAAAAATAATCACTTCTTCCAGTAATTTTTTTCTCTCACTAAAGAAGTTTTTTTCTTCGGCGGTTAAAAGATTTTTGGATAATTTTGCTGGATAAAAAGCGAGCGATTTTTCCACTAAAATCCGAATCGGAAAAGCAATATTATGCTGATAGCTAATCCTGATGATCCCAAGAACTGCTCGCCTCAAGCCATATGGATCACGTGAGCTTGTTGGCTTTTCACCGGCCAAGAAAAATCCAACGATTAAATCAATTTTGTCTGAGATCGAAAGTGCGATACCAAGCGCGGTTTTTGGTAATTCAGAATTCGGACCCAAAGGCAAATAATGCTCGTAAATCGCGGCGATTGTTTTCTTGTCTTCGCCTTGTTTGAGTGCGTAAAAACTGCCAATTTTACCTTGTAGCTCCGGTAGCTCAGCCACTGCTTTTGTGGTCAAATCCACTTTACACAAATCTGTAATTCTGTCGGAAAAATTTAAATCAGAATTTGGCACAAAAACCGTGAGAAATTTTGTCAGACTTTTTAAGCGATTAACTCGATCAAAAATCGAACCTAATTTTTGATGGAAGACTATCTTCTTGAGATCATCAAGCCTTGTAATCAAAGGCTTCTTCAGGTCTTCGGTAATAAAAAATTCAATATCTGACAAGCGTGCGCGGACTAGTTTTTCATTGTCGCGAATAATTTTTTCTGCATCACCCAAGCCATTCGCCACAAAGATAAATTTTGTCGATAAATTTCCGATTTTATCGTTAAGACAAAAATATTTTTGATTGTTGCGCAAAGTTAAAATTAGCGCTTCGTCAGGTAAATTCAAAAATTTCTCATCAATAGATCCAGCCAATATTACTGGCCATTCGCAAAGACCGACGACTTCATCAAATAGTGAAGATTTTTTAGGATCGTCAATCGTCATCAAGCCGAGATCATCAGTGATTTTTGCAACTTCAAGAAGAATTTTTTCTTTCCTTTTTTGCTGATCAACAAGGATAAAATTTTCTTGCAGAAGCTCTTTATAATCACACGCAGCCTTGATTTCAATTGATCCAGAAAGATTGCTTGCTTTGATCCCGGCGAATTCAACGTCAATTATTTCTTGATCAAACAAGGATAAAATATTTCTGATCGGCCTTATCCACTTAACTCCTGAATCATCCCAGCGCATTAATTTTGGCCAAGTGCCTACCATTTTTTGTAAAATCTGCGGCAGAGAATTTTTGATAATTTCAACGGTAGAAATTTCTGATTCTTTGCTCGTAAAAACAAAAGCGCCGTCAACTTGTTCAAGTTCCGATTCATCTTGCAATCCCACTGATTTTAAAAAACCAGCAACCGCCTTTTTATCGGCATTAATTTTAGGGCCGACTCGCTTAACTGCAGAAAGGGTTTGACTAACTTTTAAATCGCCAATCAAAAGCGCTAAACGACGCGGCGTAACCAAGGCCTGAAGATTCTCTTGGCTAAATTGAAGATTATTTTTAGCGAAAATTTCGCTGGCGATTTTGACAAAATTTTCTGCCGCCGCCTTCTGCATTTTGGCCGGAACTTCTTCGCTAAAAATTTCAAAAATAAAATCAGACATTTGTGCTTAAGTTGCGTCATGCTTCGACAAAGCTCGGCATGACTATGTCGTCACTCTGAGCCTTTCAAAGAGTGGCTTAGTTAGTTAAAAATTAGTTGCCTCAATACGTAAAAACTTAGCTGATTTAACCAGCGCCGGATCAAGATCTTTCAAGGCTTCGCTTAACTCACTTTCTTTTTGTTCGCCGGTTAAAAATCCACATAAAATTTCATCGCCGCGCTCGAAAAATGCCGCCTGCTCTATTTTTATTTTACCGTCAAAAATTTTTTCTTCCGATGAATTTTTGTTGATGAATAAGCGTAAAAAATATTTTCCAACACGTTGCGAGATATCGGAAATGTTGACTTCGCCGAGATCATCACTTTTAACCCCGAACAGAAATGTTTGATTGCCACGAGCAACATCAACTAGATCTGCAACAATTGCTGATGCCGTTGGAACGCTTCCAGCGCCAAGCCCAACAATTAAACTTTGTCCGGCATTTGATGAATT
>CAMBES010000120.1 GCA_945865855.1 Rhizobium sp. Q54
CATCTTAAGATCTTAAGATGGGCTGCAGGGCGGATTAGTTAAAAGAAAAAAGTAGAAAAACTGGAATTAGTAATTGTTAGAAATTACGAATGATTCCACTCATCGGTTTGAGAGGGATAGATTGTTTAAAAAAGGGGGTCAGTTCACCAGAGACAATAAAAATCCGTAATTTGAAGATGGTTACGATTATTAATTAGATCAATTTTTCAGCTTCAAAGAACTTAAGTCCAAGAGCCTCAGCAACTGCTTTATAAGTTACTTTGCCATCGATCACGTTAAGACCATCAAGCAAGTGTTTATCTTCACGCAGAGCTTTTTCATAACCTTTAGAAGCAATCGCTAAAGAGAATGGAAGAGTAGAGTTTTCAAGAGCTTGGGTAGAAGTTCTTGCAACTGCGCCAGGCATGTTGGTAACGCAATAATGCACAATTCCGTCAACTACGTAAGTTGGGCTAGAATGAGAAGTTGGTTTAGAAGTTTCGAAACAGCCACCTTGGTCGATTGAAATATCAACCATCACAGAGCCCTTTTTCATTTTCTTCACCAATTTTGCGGTGATTAATTTTGGAGCAGCAGCGCCAGGAACTAGAACCGCGCCAACTACAACGTCAGAATCAATCGCATTCTTTTCGATATTTGCAGTCGAAGCGTAAAGAACTTGTGCAGAATTTCCGAAGATATCGCAGAGGTAGCGAATACGTGGAAGTGATTTATCTAAAATCACAACTTCAGCGCCCATTCCGATTGCAACTTTGGCTGCGTTAGTTCCAGAAACGCCACCGCCAAGAATCGTAACTTTACCACGAGCGACTCCTGGTACACCACCAAGCAATACGCCGCGTCCGCCATTAGCTTTTTGCAAAGCAGTTGCACCAGCTTGAATCGAAAGTTTTCCGGCAACTTCAGACATTGGAGCAAGAAGAGGAAGTGAGCGATCGGCAGCAGTTACAGTTTCAAATGCAATCGCCACGCAGCCTGATTTTATTAGCATCTTGGTTAGATGAGGCTCAGCAGCTAAATGCAAATAAGAGAAGATGATCTGGCCTTTACGGATCATGTCACACTCAACTTTTTGCGGCTCTTTTACTTTCAAAATCATTTCGGCTTTACCGTAAACATCTTTTGCAGTCGCCACGATTTTTGCACCGGCAGCAACATATTGCTCGTCAGTAAAATCGATTGAAGCACCCGCGCCTTTTTGCACCAAAACTTGATGGCCAGCAAGAACTAATTCATGCACACCAGACGGTGTCGCACCAACGCGATATTCATGATCTTTAATTTCTTTAGGGATTCCGATTAACATTGTTACTCCTTTGATTTGTTGATATTAAAAACTTTGATTATGTTACTCTCACTTGAGGTTAGGCTGGAATGCAGCTCAAACTCAAACTGAAAATTCTTTTGTGCATCAATGATTTCTTGCGGCAGATTTTTTCCCTTTAAGAACAAACAATATCCATCTTTTTTAAGAAATTTTTTTGAGTATTCGAGCAATCCAGTGAGTGGCGCAAGCGCACGCGAAACTATGCAATCAAACTCAACTACTTCCATCTCTTCAAGTTTGGCTTGCTGAACGAAAACACGATTCGGAGAAAATAATTTTGCCTTACGCAGAAAATCAGCTTTGCGAAAAGATTTTTCGATTAAGTGAATTTCGTGCAGACCTAAAATTGATAAAACCATTCCTGGAAATCCGGCGCCAGAACCAAGATCAGCAAATTTAGCATTCTTGCTTGGAATGAAACGCATCAACTGTGCTGAATCTAAAATGTGACGTTCCCAAATATCTAAGATCGTCGATTTGCCAATGAAATTAAAATTATGATTTTCCTGCAAAATAGCCGAAACGTAATCTTCAAGATTCTTTTCCTGAGCTGGTTCGAGCTCGCAAAACTTTCTGATTTCGTTGAAGGCGGAATTTTTTTTCAGTTCGATCTGCATTATAAAAAAACTTAGAGCCCAGCCCAAGGAAAAACCGGGAAAAATGAAGGCGCGGCCTTGTAGGAAAGGCTCTTAAACTTGCAATTAAAACTTCAATTTCTATCCAGACGCGCCCCTTATTTGTGTCGCTTTTCGACAAGCTCAGGGCGACAAGTCATGCTTAAGCTTGTCAAAGCATGACATCCGTTTTTCTTAATCAACCTCCCATCAATTTTATGAAAATTTCTCCAAAAGTTAAAAAGATTTTGTCGCACTACGAATCAGACAATCCAGGCACCAAAGCAAATTTGGCACGCATCTTGATGCATGGTAAACTTGGCGGCACTGGTAAAGTATTAATCCTGCCGGTTGATCAAGGTTTTGAGCACGGCCCAGACAGAAGTTTTGCGGTTAATCCTGCTGCCTACAATCCTCACTATCACTTCCAGCTTGCAATCGATGCTGGTTTAAACGCTTACGCCGCGCCTCTTGGCATGATCGAAGCTGGCGCTGATACATTTGCTGGAGCGATCCCAACAATCTTGAAGGTGAATTCTTCCAACTCACTTCACAATGGCGGAACCGCTCCACATCAAGCTACAACAGCTTCGGTAAAAGATGCTTTGCGTCTTGGTTGTTCAGCAATCGGTTTCACTATTTACCCATCTTCTGACGCAGCTTTTGACATGTTCGAAGAAATTCGTGAGATGTCTGAAGAAGCAAAATCTTATGGGATTGCAACAGTAATATGGTCTTACCCACGCGGCGGCGATCTTTCAAAAATCGGCGAAACCGCAATGGATATTTGTGCTTATGCAACTCACATCGCAGCCTTACTTGGTGCTCATATCATCAAAGTTAAGCCGCCAACCCAAGCCCTAGAAAATCTTGAGGCAATTAAAGTTTACGAAAAAATTAAAATCCCAGTCGCAACTCTTGAAGAACGCATCAAGCACATCATCAAATCTGCTTTTGATGGCCGTCGTATTGTTGTCTTTTCTGGCGGCAATGCCAAAGGCGAAGATGAAATCTACAACGAAATTCGTCAAATCTATAAAGGTGGCGCGAATGGCTCAATCATTGGCCGCAACACCTTCCAACGTCCAAGAGAAGAAGCTTTGAAGATGCTAGACAATATCATCAAAATCTACTTAGGAAAATTCTAACTTTAGGGATAAGGGGTTTAATCGCCCCTTACACCTTATGCCTCTCCTCTCCCTCAAAAATCTCTCCATCTCTTTTGCCAATCAGCAAGTTGTTAAGGATTTTTCCTTCGATCTTTCTGCGCAAAAAATTACTGCATTAGTTGGGCAAAGCGGCTCAGGAAAATCTCTTACTGCTCTTGCTATTCTTGGCTTGGCCCGCAAAGCAAAAATCTCCGGCGAAATAATTTTTGCAGGAAAAAATTTGCTCGCATTAAGCGAAAAAGAATTTTGCAAAATACGCGGCAAAGAAATCGGAATGGTTTTTCAAGATCCAAATAGCTCCCTGAATCCACTACATAAAATCGGCAAACAAATCGCCGAGGCGATCACGATTCATCAACCAAAAATTTCAAAAAAAGATTTACAAAATCGTATCGCTGAGTTGTTGAAGATGGTTGAGTTAGAGTCTCTCAAAACAAGGCTCGACGACTATCCTCACCAATTTTCTGGCGGACAAAAACAGCGAGTAATGTTGGCGATCGCCCTCGCTAATAATCCAAAAATTTTAATCGCGGATGAGCCCACAACTGCGCTCGATATCAAAATTCAAAACGAAATTTTAGATTTGATTTTACGTCTGAAAAATGAGCTCGGACTTTGCGTTTTATTCATCACTCACAATCTGCGCGCGATAGCAAGAATCGCCGACGAGGTAGTTGAAATAAAAAATAGAAAATTGATCAAAACCCTGCCGGTTGAGCGAAGTCGAAACCAAGAGAAGGTTCCTGCCGCTGACCTTGGTTTCGACTCCGCTCAACCAGCGGTCTGCATGTCCGAAGCGGCAAGCTGTGTGCTTG
>CAMBES010000121.1 GCA_945865855.1 Rhizobium sp. Q54
TTGATGAGAGAAATTTCCACCATTTTGATTCTTTGGTCGAAACTTCATCCATTAGCTCGCGATCAGAGAATTCGTTGTTTCCGACGAAATAAATTTTACCAATTTTTGCTTTCGGCCCTTCAAAAATTTCGAAAATTAATTCAACGCGATTTTGATCTTTTTGAATAATTTTGGGATCGATCTTAGTCAGGAATCGCCCGCTCTTGAGGTAGATTTCATTAATGCGTTTTAAATCATTTTGCAGCTTAGCCTTAGTAAATACTGTGCGTTTTTTTGAAGTAATTTCGCTTTGCAGTGCTTCATCTTCGATCTTTTTATTGCCAACAAATTTCACATCAGAAATTAGCGGATTTTCACGCAGCTCGACAACAATCTGACCATTTTGACGATAAATTTTTGACTCAAGAAAAAGATCAGATTCATAAAGTTTTTTTACTGATTCCTGCAAGGCTTTCGCTGAGTTTTTTTTCAACCCAGCAACATCAAGAAGAGAAATAATTGTCTCTTCATCAACTCTTTCATTTCCTTGGATTGCCAAGATTTTATCCGCAGCAAAAACATCAAACGCTAAAAAAAACGCGACAAGAAACGACAGTGTTTTTGTATGTCTTTTTAGCATTATTTTGGATTCAGTATTTGAAGAAATTTTAAGCTATTTTTGGGTTCTTGGAATGCAACTCGCGATCTGTCTATTATTTCCACTTCCCCGCTTTCGCGAGAATGATAACATTACTTGAGCGCCTTACTTATAAAACTCATCAACGCAAAAGTGAGGATCCAGAAAAAACTTCAACACCCACGACTTGACTTTTGGAAGAAAATTCTAACCCTGCCCCAACATTTTTTACGTGATGTAGCCGTCTTCTGAGCAAATTAATTTAACGGTTCATGTTACGACTCTCTTCTTTTGCGCTTCTAGCCACATTTCTCGTCAGCGATTCTTTCTCTTTTGAATTATTCAAATCAGGAGAAAGAAAACATATTCAAGTTGTCGGCTCTTCAACTGTTTACCCATTCACCGCAGTAATCGCTGAAACTTTTGGTCGCGACACGAAATTCAGAACTCCAATCATTGAATCAACCGGCACTGGTGGCGGCTTCAAATTATTTTGTTCAGGAATTGGCTATGATTATCCTGATTTTTCTAACGCCTCGCGTCACATCCAAAAAAGTGAAATCGCTAAATGTGCCGAAAATGGCGTGAAGCAAATCGTCGAAATTAAAATCGGTTACGATGGAATTGTCCTTGCGAATCTCAGCAGCGGCAAAAAATTTAGCCTAACTAAAGAACAAATTTTTCTCGCCCTAAGAGAAGGTAGCACTTATCAAAAATGGAGCGAAATTGATCCGTCACTTCCCAACACCAAAATCGTAATTTACGGCCCACCCACAACATCAGGCACTCGCGATGCTTTCGTTGAATTAGTAATGGAAGAGCCTTGCCAAAAATTAACCAAACTTTCCAAGAAGAAATGTGGCGTAATGCGCAGTGACGGACACTTCATTGAAGCTGGCGAAAACGACAATCTCATCGTTCAGAAATTAACTCACGATGCTGATGCTCTGGGAATTTTTGGCTTCTCTTTCCTTGAAGAAAATAATGAAATAATTAAAGCTGCGCACATTAACGATGTGACACCAAGCTTTGAATCTATTGTCTCGGGAACTTATCCAGTTTCTCGGCCTCTTTTCATCTATTTCAAAAAAGAACATCTTAATCTAGTTCCTGGCATGAAGGAATTTACTCAAGAAATCATTAGTAAAAATACCATCGGTAAAGATGGCTATCTTTTGCAAAAAGGTCTTATTCCGTTAACTGATTTGGAAATCAAAAAGGTGCGGGATGAGGTGACTAAGGCCTTGAAATAGACCTAGTCACGTGTCTTGAGGTCTCGCTTAACTAGGTTTTTTTAAACCTAATTTCGTGATGAGCTTCTTGTCTTATTAACTACTAAACATCTGAGATACATCATGGTATTCATTCCACTGATTGTTTTCCTTACGTTGTCAGTAGTTTCTACTTTGACTTAAACGTTCGAAGAACAGACAAGAGGTTTATCCAAGCGATAACTTCTTGCACAGCCTAATCAGAAATTAGGTGCCCGTCGTAAAAAAAATTTACGGCGGGTTTTTTGCTTTCTTAAAGATACTACTCTAAGTCTTTTTCAAAAATTTCCTAAGCCCTCATTTACAAAAATTCCATGGAAGAACAATTCATTAAAGTCGTTGGTGCCAAAGAGCATAATCTTAAAAATGTCAGCATCGAAATTCCTAAAAACCAACTAGTTGTAGTTACTGGCCTCTCTGGCTCAGGAAAATCCTCTCTAGTTTTCGATACGGTTTATGCCGAGGGTCAACGTCGTTTTATTGAAAGTCTTTCTGCTTACGCACGTCAATTCCTCGACATGCAAGACAAGCCTGATGTTGAATCAATAACCGGCCTTTCTCCTTCGATTGCTATTGATCAAAAAACTACTTCACGCAATCCACGCTCTACCGTTGGAACTGTTACCGAAATTTACGATCACTTCCGTCTTTTATTTGCTAGAATAGGAACCCCATTTTCACCAGCGACAGGCAAGCCGATTGAGAGCCAATCTGCTTCAATCATGGTCGACAAGATTTTGGATCTACCAAAAAAAACTCGCATCTACATCCTCGCGCCAATCGTGCGCGGTCAAAAAGGTGAGTTTCGTAAAGAAATGATGGGCGCACGCAAACAAGGCTTTCAGCGCATTAAAGTTGATGGAAATGTTCACGATCTAAACGAAATTCTTCCTCCGCTCGACAAGAATAAAAAACACGACATCGACATTATTGTTGATCGCGTTGTAATGTCTGAAGACCTAGGCAACAGGCTTGCCGACTCGGTTGAGACCGCATTAAAAGCCTCTGATGGCTTACTCTATGTTGAAATCGTTAGCCTTCCAGAAGGTGCAAAAACCAAGCACAAAGTTGGTGATTATATTATTTTTAGCGAAAAATTTTCTTGCCCAGTTTCTGGTTTTACGATTCCTGAAATCGAGCCTCGTCTCTTTTCTTTTAACTCTCCATTCGGCGCTTGTAAGCATTGTAACGGACTTGGAACTGAGATGTATTTTAGCTCAGATCTCGTTGTTGAAGATGAAAACCTAACGCTTCGTCAAGGCGCAATTAATGTTTGGCAAGGTGTGCAAGAGCGCTTCTACCAACAAGTTCTGGCGGCAATGTCGCTGCACTACAATTTCAGTCTCGACGTTCCTTTCAAAACTCTTCCTAACGAAATCAAAGAAAAGATTTTTTATGGAACCGGCGAAGACGAAGTCGAAATTAAAATCGAAGATGGCCTCAAAGCGATCAAAGTTAAAAAATCTTTTGAAGGCGTCGTTAACAGCTTGAAAAAAAGATATTTGGAAAGCGAAAGCGAGTCGCTTCAAGAAGAATTAACCAAATTCCAAGCATCGCGAACTTGCGATAAATGTCACGGATACAGGCTGAACGAGCAAGCTCTTGCTGTTAAAATTGATGGAATTCACGTTGGCGAATTAAGCAGACTTTCAATCGAACGCGCTGTTGATTGGTTTGAAAATTTACCAAAAAAACTTACTTCGACTCAAAACCAAATCGCCGAAAGATTACTTAAAGAGATTACGCGCCGCCTGGGTTTCTTGCGTAATGTTGGTCTCGAATATTTAACGGTAAATCGCGAAGCCGGAACTTTATCTGGCGGTGAAGCGCAAAGAATTCGCCTTGCTTCACAAATTG
>CAMBES010000122.1 GCA_945865855.1 Rhizobium sp. Q54
CCATCAACGATAAAGCTCGAAACTTGAATATAGCGACCGCAGTAAAGCATAGATAAAACCCAATAGCCGGCGACCCCAAGAATTTCTTCGCCTAAAAAAGCGCCGATCATTTTAAAATCATTCATCTCAATCATCTCAGAAATTTGTGCAGAGTATTTTTCTAAACTCATATCCTGGTAGCGCTGCCTAAGAATTGGATAGGCCAAGAGCATTTCTTCTTTTGTGTTTAGTTCTTTGATTGTGATTTGTTCCACCTGAGAAATTTTAAAGTTCATTTTGACCTCCCAACAAGTGAGGGATTATGGGTTGAGGTTGGCGCTAAAAAGTGCGTCGCCCACACTTGAATTTTTTATTCAGCACTTGTTGTTAGATCGATTTATTTGTCGAGATTTTTTAACTGCGATTCCAGCGCTGCGGCCAAGTAAGTAACATTGCCAGCGCCGGTACAAAAGATTATATCGCCGGCAGAAATTTGAGGCTTGATGATTGCCGCTAAATCTTTGTCGCTTGTAAGCTTAACAACATTTTTATGGCCGGATTTTTTTATTCCCTCGATTAAATCATCTTGTGTTGCGCCCTTGATTGGCAATTGTCCGGCTGAATAAACATCAGAAACAATCACTTGAGTTGCGTCGCCAAAAGCATTGCAAAATTCATTAAATAAACTGCTAACTCGTGAATATTTGTGAGGCTCAAAAACACAAATTACTTTATGATTTCCGGCCAGCGCCCGCGCAGCTAAAAGCGTAGTTTTAATTTCTGTTGGATGGTGCCCGTAATCATCAATTATTGCGGCGCCGTTAAATTCTCCAACTTTAGTAAAGCGACGTTTTACACCATTAAAAGCAGCAAGAGATTTTCTAATTTTATCCTCACTCATTCCCAAAAAATCACCAATCGCTATCGCCACTAAAGCGTTGCTGGCATTGTGTTCGCCGTAGATTGGCATTGTTAGATTTTTAATTTCTCGACCATTTTTAAATATCACATCGAAGCTCACGCCACTTGCATCCATCTTGATATTTTTTGCAGTTAAATCCGCAGATTTTTTTGTTGAATAAGTAACTAAATTTTTCTTTGAGGATTTTAATTTTTCGTAAATCTTTTCAACTTCAGGAGAATCTAAACACAGCACGCACATGCCTTCAGCTGGGATTTGCTCAACATATTTTTCAAAGCAGGCTTTCTGTTTTTCGAAAGATCCAGCGTAGCCTTTAAATTCCAAATGTTCAGGTTCGATATTTGTGACAGAGCCAATAAAGCTTGGTAAATCAACAAAGCTTGCGTCTGATTCATCAGATTCTGCGACTAAATAATCACCCTTTCCAACTTTTGAATTGCTGCCGAAATAATGAATAACGCCACCATTTATTACGGTCGGATCGAACTCGCCAATTTCGAGCATTAATGAAACTATTCCAGTCGTGCTAGTTTTTCCGTGCGTGCCAGCAATCGTGATTCCTTTATATTCGCGCATGATCAGCGCCAATAAATTAGCGCGCGTTATCACGGGAATATTTCTTTTTTGCGCTTCGATGATTTCGGGATTGTCGGTTTTGATTATTGAAGTTGCCACGATCAGCGAAACATCATCGGAAATATTTTCTGTTTTATGGCCGACGAAATAAGTTACTTCCTTGTCGCGTAATTTTGGCGTTAAATAATTTTCAGATAAATCGGAGCCCTGAACCGAAATTTTCCATTCGCGCAAAATGAAGGCGAGCGCACTCATGCCGATGCCGCCAAGTCCAATAAAATGAACTTTGCTTTGTTGTTTTAGCTCTTGAATATTCATATCAAAATGTGCTGTGGAACCAGGGAATTATTGGGGCGGTGGCGCGGCAACGTAAGAATCACAATTTATTTGTAAATGATCGATCGCGGCAAGATTAACAAAATTTTTTCTGTTTGGAGCGCAGAGAATTCTCATCCAAAAACTGAACTGAATTACAGTAATAATTTTACGCTTTTGGTTGCCGTGGTTTTGTCGGCACAAAGCACGGATATTGGTGTTAATAAGGCGACGAAAGAACTTTTTAAAATTGCCGACACACCAGAAAAAATGCTGAAATTGGGTGAAAAAAATTTAAAGAAATACATTAATACTATTGGTCTTTATAATGGCAAAGCAGCCAATGTTATCAAGCTCTCGCAGCGCTTGATTGATGAATTTAACTCCGAAGTTCCTGAAGATTTTGAAAGGCTAAAATCTTTGCCGGGCGTAGGCCAAAAAACCGCAAATGTTGTTTTGAATTGTGCATTTGGACATCCGACAATTGCAGTTGATACTCACGTTTTTCGCGTTGCTAATCGCCTCGGTTTCGTCAAAGAAAATACGCCTGAAAAAACTGAAATTTATTTATTAAAAGTGATTCCAAAAAAGTGGCAAAGTCATGCGCACCACTGGATGATTCTTCATGGGCGTTATGTTTGTCAGGCGCGCAAACCGAAATGCGACGAGTGTAAAATTCAAAAATTTTGCGAATGGAAAAGTGATAACTCTCCTGGATCCCCGCCTTCGCGAGGATGACGCGACTAGTTTTGCATTTCACTTCCAACGTCATCCCCGCGAAGGCGGGGATCTAGGAAAACTTTAATAATTTCTGATGCTAACCGACACACAAAAACAGCGCTACCTGCGCAATTTAATTCTTCCTGAAATTGGCGAACTTGGTCAGAAGAAATTACTGCGCGCAAAGGTTTTGGTAATTGGCGCTGGCGGTCTTGGCTCGCCAGTTCTGCTTTATCTTTCTGCGGCGGGAGTTGGAAATATTGGCGTGGTTGATGACGACATCGTTGAGCTCTCAAACTTACAGCGCCAAGTTATCCACAACGAAAAAAATCTCGGACAAAAAAAAGTTATCAGCGCGCAAGAAAAAATTTCTGACTTAAATCCTGACATTAATTTAAAAATTTTCCCCGAACGTGCGACTCGCGAAAGCCTTAGAAAAATTTGCCCCGATTACGATTTTATTTTAGATGCCACCGACAATTTTCCGACGCGTTTTTTAATTAATGAAATCTGCCACGAACAAAAAAAACCGCTGATCTTCGCCGCGGTAAAAGGCTTTTTAGGACAGGTCTCTACATTTAAATCCTACCAAAAAAACAACCCATGCTACGCCTGCTTTAACTCAAATATTCTCGATGAAAATTTCTCTTTGCCAATTTCAGAAAGAGGAATCCTGGGATCAGTTGCAGGAACAATCGGCGCAATTCAAGCCACCACGTTAATTAACGAAATTCTTGGCATCGGCGAGAGTCTTGTTGGCAAAATTCTTCTCTCTGACTTTCTTCAAAATAACTTCCGCAAAGTTACATTAAAAAAGAATCCGGGTTGCAAAATTTGCACCCGCTAAATAGAAAGACGCGCCCTTGTTTTCTTGGGGGTAAGTGATGGGGAGAGGTGGCCGAGTGGTCAATGGCAACAGACTGTAAATCTGTCCGCGCAAGCGTTCGCTGGTTCAAATCCAGCCCTCTCCACCACAAACAAAAATGCGGGTGTAGCTCAACGGTAGAGTTCCAGCCTTCCAAGCTGGCCGTG
>CAMBES010000123.1 GCA_945865855.1 Rhizobium sp. Q54
GAAGGAACTGAAATGGTAATGCCTGGAGATAACGTGCGCCTAACGGTTGAACTTATCGCTCCAATTGCCATGGAAGAAGGACTCAGGTTCGCCATCCGCGAAGGTGGAAGAACTGTTGGGGCTGGGGTGGTTTCTAAGATTTTGAAATAGCAATGAAGATAGTAAATAAAGAAAGCATCAAAATTACTCTGGAATCATTTGATCACTTTGTTCTGAACAAGGCGATGAATGAAATCATTGTTACCGTGAGAAGAACTGGAGCTGGTATTAATGGTCCAATTCCACTCCCAACAAAAATTGAAAAATTTTGTGTGATTCGCGGTCCTCACGTTGACAAAGACTCTCGTGAGCAATTTGAAATCAGATCTTCAAAAAGATTGCTAATTATTACCCCAACTTCTCAAACGGTTGATGCCTTAATGAAGCTCAGTCTTTCTGCCGGCGTGAATATCAAGATCGCACTCAACGGTAAAAATTAGGATAATTAAATGTTAGAATTACTTGGTAAAAAAATTGGCATGACCCATCTCTTTTTAGATGATGGCGCAATCGTTCCTCTGACTATGGTGCAGGTTTACGAAAACTGTATTTTGTCTACTGCTTCCGACGAAACTAAAGATTTTGACAGTCTCTCGGTAGCATTTGAAAAAACCTCTAATCCAAAAAAAGTTAGCAAATCAGTAGCTGGAATTTTTAATAAAAAATCTCTTCCTTTGTTTAAAAAGATTCACAACTCGCAAGTGAAAAAAGGCTTAGCTCTTAAAGTTGGAGATTCATTTACCGTAGATTCAATTATTAAAACTGGCGATAAAATCGGTATCAGAGGACTTACTATTGGTAAAGGTTTCGCCGGTGTAATGAAGAGATGGAATTTTCGCGGCCTTGAGGCTTCTCACGGCGTATCTGTTTCGCATCGCTCTCATGGATCAACTGGTCAGAGACAAGATCCTGGTAAAACATTCAAAGGAAAGAAAATGGCCGGACATATGGGCGTAGCTAATGTTACGATTAAAAATTTGGAAGTTGTCTTAATCGACAAGGAAAAATCTGTTATTGCCGTTAAAGGCGCGGTTCCGGGTAACGCCGGCTCTGACGTTATTCTTAAAATTGCTAAAGCTTTCTAGGCATGACTTCTCTTACTATTAAAACAATAGATTTCGGTAAAACTACTCTCGGCTCTAAGTTGATCGATGTAGCTTCTACTCTTGAAATTAAAAGTGCTAAATCAGTTTCTTACGTAGTTCGTTGGCAACTTGCGCGTAGAAGATCTGGTTCAGCAAAAACCAAAACCATGGCCGAAATATCGGGAACAACAGCCAAGCCTTGGAAACAAAAAGGTACTGGTCGCGCTCGTCAAGGTAGTCGCAGATCAGTTCAATTCGTTGGAGGAAGAACATGCCACGGTCCAACACTTCGTTCTTTTGACTTTTCAATGCCAAAAAAGATTATCTCTATCGCCTTGTCAGACGCATTAAGGTTTAAGATGAAGGAGAATAAGGTTGCGATTTTTTCTGACTTTGGAGTGGAAATCAAGACTTCCAAAATTAGTGCCGTCTTAGAGAATAATAAATTTTCTAGCGCTCTAATTGTACATGATGGCTCTAATCTGGCTCTAATCAAGTCGGCTAAAAATCTTAAAGGCGTGAAAGCTATTCATGCCAAAGCAATCAATGTTTACGACATTTTGAATTTCGATCACATTTTGGTCGATGACAAAATTTTTGAATCTAAAATTTTAGGAGTAATTGCCTAATGACAGCCCTACTCAACTACGATAAAATCAAGGCATTAATTTATACTGAGAAATCAAATAAACAGCTCGCCGAAGGAAAGTATCATTTTCAAGTCTGCTCTAGTTGCGACAAAAATGAAATAGCCTCTCTAATCAAAAAGGCATTCGCCGTTGAGGTGACTGCTGTAAATATAATTAACACCATGGGGAAAACCAAAAGATTTAAAGGCACTCAAGGAACAAGAGGTTCTTATAAAAAGGCCATAGTTACCTTGAAAGAAGGTCAGTCAATTAATTTTAGTTCTTAGTCATGGCTCTTAGAAACTACAAAGCTATTACACCATCACTTAGACAATTCGTCGCGATTGACAGAAGCGATTTGTGGAAAGGTGGCCCACTTAAATTATTAACTACAAAAGTTAGTGAGAACGCTGGGCGCAATAACTTTGGTCACATCACCGTTCGACACAAATCTGCTGGACATAAAAAATCATTTCGTATCATCGATTTTAAACGCGATAAATATGATATTGAGGCAGTTGTAGAGCGCATTGAATATGATCCGAATCGCACAGCCTTCATAGCTTTATTGAAATATTCTGATGGGATTTTTTCTTATATTCTGGCTCCACATAAATTATCGGTTGGTGATCGTATAATTTCATCGAAGAAGTTGATAGACGTAAAAATAGGCAACGCAATGCCTCTTGCAGTCATTCCGATTGGTTCAATTATACATAACATCGAATTAAAACCCGGCTGCGGAGGTGCAATTTCTAGGGCGGCAGGAACTTACGGACAGCTTGTTGGTAAAGATAGCGGGTATGCACAAGTTAAGCTTCAATCTGGCGAAATAAGAATGTTTGCCCTTGAGTGTATGGCTGCAATCGGTTCAGTATCCAATTTAGATAACAAAAACGTTACTATTGGAAAGGCTGGCAGATCAAGATGGCTTGGCATCCGCCCGACTGTCAGAGGCGTGGCAATGAACCCCGTTGATCATCCTCATGGTGGTGGTGAAGGAAAGACTTCTGGTGGTAGACACCCAGTTTCACCAACTGGAAAATCAGCAAAGGGAAAAATTACCAGAAAAAGAAACAAGCCTTCTAATCGCCTTATTATTAAATCAAGAAGAGACAAATAACATGCCTAGATCAACTTGGAAAATTCCATTTGTGGATGGTTATCTACTTAAAAAAGTGCGAGAGTACTTAAATTCTTCTAAAAGGCAGGTGATTAAAACCTGGTCAAGAAGATCAACAATTTTACCTCAATTTGTTGGAGTCAATTTTGCTGTTCATAATGGCAAAAAATTCGTATCGGTTGCGGTAACCGAAGGGATGGTTGGTCATAAGCTTGGTGAATTTGCCCCAACTCGTACTTTCCATGGACATGGCGGCGATAAGAAAGTTACAAAATCATAGATTATGACTGAAAAAACAGCGATAGCCTCACTTCAAACAGTAAAATCAAGTCCACTCAAGGTAATGAGAGTTACCAAGAATGTTGTTGGGCGATCGGTTTCTGAATCTTTGAAGTTATTACAATTCTCTAAATTAAAGATAGCGCCAATTGTGCGCGCTTTAATTTACTCGGCGATGTCCAATGCAGAGAATAATCACAATATGGACGTCGACAATCTTTACGTTAAAGAGATTGACG
>CAMBES010000124.1 GCA_945865855.1 Rhizobium sp. Q54
CCGTAGCTCAACTGGATAGAGTATCTGACTACGGATCAGAAGGTTACAGGTTCGACTCCTGTCGGGTGCACCACTTTCGGGTTAGGCAATTTTTCCGCCCATGCGTCCAATTTTCCTGCCTTCCCCAACTATCGTGGGCAAAAATTAATAAGCAGTTCATGTCTAAATATCGCGGTGATATTGATGGTCTTCGAGCTGTTGCCATTCTTCTGGTTGTAGGGTTTCACGCCATTGGTTTTGGCGGTGGATTTGTAGGTGTTGATATTTTTTTTGTGATTTCCGGTTTCTTGATCTCAACAATCATTTTACAGAACTTGGAATCCGATAGTTTCAGATTTCTAGATTTTTATAGTCGTCGCATTCGGCGTATATTTCCTGCATTACTACTGGTTCTGATCTCTTGCTTTGCCTTTGGGTGGCTTGTCTTATTTCCTGATGAATTCAAGCAGCTGAACAAGCATATTTCGCGTAGTTCTTACTTCGTCTCAAATTTTAATCTTTTAAAAGAAAGCAGCGATTATTTTAACGGCGCTTCGGAAGATAAGCCGTTATTGCATCTTTGGTCGCTGGCGATTGAAGAACAGTTCTACATTATCTGGCCATTACTCCTGTGGTGCGCCTGGAAAAGAAAGCTGAGCATCTTGCGCATAACAAGTTTTATTTTAGTCGCCTCGTTTTTCTTTGGACTGCTTAAAACTTACGAAAATAAAAGCGTCGCTTTCTACTTACCGCAAAGTCGCTTTTGGGAACTTCTTGTCGGATCTCTTCTTGCTCAACTCAAAAATCAAAAATCTGATTTTTTAAATTTGCTTAAGTTGCATTTTGTTAAAAAAATCGGGCGCGCGAATTTGCTAAATACGACTGCCTTTGTCGGATTTTTCCTAATTTTCATTGCAACTCTTCTGGTAAGTAGAGACAAAAATTTCCCCGGCGCATGGGCATTATTGCCAACAATTGGCGCGGCACTAATCATTCTTGCTGGAAGCGAAGCTTGGCTTAATCGCAAATTCCTACAAAATCCACTTCTGATGTGGTTCGGACTCATTAGCTATCCTCTCTATTTATGGCATTGGCCAATACTTTCTTTTTCGCGGATAATCGAGGGAGAAACTCCGTCGTTTTTAATCAGGTTGTCGGCTGTTTTGGTCTCAATTTTTCTTGCCTGGCTTACTTACGAATTTGTCGAAAAGCCAATCCGTTTTGGAAAGAGACAGATGGAAAAGGCCCTTGCCCTATTTGCGGCGATGATATTTTTGGGGTTCGTCACTCATAATTTTTACAAGAAACAAAGTTTAAGAGTTTACCAAAAAAATGCTCAGGATTTAAATCGGCCAGATAAGGCGATAAAGTCGGACGGGTCTTGTGATGCACTTGGCCTTAATCTTTCCAAAATTTCTTGCCTTACCAATTCTGCTCAGCCGGAAATCTTAATTGTTGGAGATAGTCATGCGGTTTCATTAAACAGCGCCGCATATCTTGGCGAGGTAAAGCTAAAAACTCTGCTGATTGCGGCCAATAGCTGCCTACCTTTTGACGCTTATTCAAATAGCAAAAAATTTACCACGGATGATTGCAGGAATTTGGCAATGCAAATAAAAAATGCGGTCAAAGATTTTAAAAAAATCAAAACCGTTGTGATAAATATTTACTCACCAGAGCAAAAAGATTTTGCTCGTTATGAATTCGCCAAGGATGGCAAATCAAGCTCTGAAGAAATTTTCTTAACCAGCTTCAGCCTTTTTATTTCTGAGCTAATTTCAGCGGGGAAAGATGTGGCTCTTGTGATTAGCGCTCCAAAACTGCCTTACGATCCAAAGGCCTGCGTAGCACGATTACTCCACAAAGAGCCGCCTTCAAAATGTAAGATTGATAGGGCTTCGTCCTTGGAGCGCGAACATGCTTACCGCAAAATAATTCTGGAGATACAGAAGAGAAATCCTCGTCTAAAAGTTTTTGATAGTGCCCAAGTTTTTTGCGACGAAAATTACTGTTACGGCAAAGATGCCAAAAATATTTTATATTGGGACACTCATCATTTAAACATTCCAGGCAGTGCCAAGCTGCTCAATGCTCTTATAAAATCCGGTTTCGAGTATTAAGAGTTTTTTATTCCTAAAATAAAATAACGACTCAAAAACCCGTCCTTATCTCAAAAAGAATTTGGAAATTGAAATAAGAAAGACAAGTTACGCTCTTATTTCAGTTTAAGATAATTTCATAAATGACCCAAGCGCTTATTAATCAACGCCAAACCGGCACTTACCAAAAACTTGGTGAGCTAGATTATTTCATTCCAAACCCATTACCGCCCCACAATCCAACTTTCGATTTTAACGCCGAGTTAATCGAGCTTTACGGGCAAACAATGCAGGCTTTGGGTCGCCTGAATGAAATGGCTGACAGGCTGCCAAACATTGAGAGATTCATCAAGGCTTACTGCCTGAAAGAAGCGCTCCTTTCTTCAGCAATTGAAGGCATTCACACAACGATGGTTGATGTCTTTACCAGCGAAGTTTCTGCCACCTCAAGCGGCTCAAAAAATAGCAAGCAGACTCAATTGGTTTTGAACTACAACAAGGCTTTAGATGCGGCTTTAGAGCTAACTCAGAAGCAAGGATTTCCAATTGTGTCACGAGTAATTTTAGCAGCTCACAAGGCCTTAATGACTGGTGGCGATGGGGAAAAAGCAAATCCCGGAAGTTACCGCAAGCAATCTGTGAAGGTCGGCAAACTAACTCCACCTCCAGCAAATAAAATTGAAGAGCTGATTGCCGATTTAGAAAAATTCATCAACAACGACAAATCTTTACCAGCCTTAATCAAAGCAGGTTTGGCGCATATTCAGTTTGAAACCATTCACCCTTTTTTAGATGGCAATGGTCGCATCGGCAGACTGCTGATTGTGTTGATGCTTTTGGAAGAAAAAGTGATTCACGCGCCAATTCTTTACCCGTCGACTTATTTCAAAAAACATCACGCTAAATATTACCAAAAACTTGATGCGGTTAGAACTAAAGGCGATTTCGAGGGGTGGATTTCTTTTTACCTAAAGGCAATCAAAGAAAGCGCAAAAGACGCTTACAAAAAAGTGAAAGAAATTGAGAAGTTGGAAGAACAGTTAAGTAAAAAAATCATCAACTCGAAAGATTTCAGCTTGCCAGAAAGCCAAGCCAATCAAGCGCTGGAGACCTTATTTCAATTTCCAGTGATTAGCGTCACAGAGCTACAAAAATCGCTCAATGTTAGCTACAACACCGCTAACTCGATAATTCAAAAATTGGTTAAATTGGAAATTTTAAAACTCGAAACCAAGCAGAAGAGAAACAAGCTTTTTCGCTTTTATTCTTATCTGGATTTGCTTGGCAA
>CAMBES010000125.1 GCA_945865855.1 Rhizobium sp. Q54
AAGTGCTTTAAGATCTCAGCAGAAACTTCCAAAGGAGCGAGTTTCATGCCTTCAAGTTGGGTAAAGCCTACTCCCATAAAGCGTTTGATCGAGGAGATTTTTTTATCGCCATAAGTGACGATTGAGGGGTGAATATCGCGGCCATTTTCATCAACAAAAAATCTGACTTTTTCATTCACAATAATTGCAGCAAGTGAGTTAGTGGTGCCAAGATCAATACCAATTACGATCTCGTTTTCTCTTTCATTCTCTTGGCTTGCGCCTGGTTCTAAGATTTTTATTAGTGCCATTTTTTTACCTTCAAATCCTGCAAAGTTTTTTCGAAATATTTTGCTCTGATTAAAATTTGCGCAGCCGATGCGAAGTTTTTATTTCCAAGATTTTTAGAAACTTCTTCGAGCAAGGATTTTATTTTTTGCGACAAATCTTTCGCGGAAAGATCTCCAGATTCACGCATTTCAAAAACCTCAAGAAGCGTTGCCTGATCTACTTTTGGAGCCACTACATCATTTTCAACATCAAGACCATTCAGGCGCAAAATATGTGCCGCGCGCTTGAGTGGATTTGATAAAACCTCGTAAGCTTCGTTGATAGCGATTGATTGTTCAATTTCATCAGATTTGTCGCCATATTTATCGGGATGAAATTTTTTCTGAAATTCAAAATATTTTTTTTCGAGCGTGTCGAGATCGATAGAAAAATCTGTAGGTAATGAAAATAAATCAAAAAAGTTTTTCATGCCTTGAAGCTTTCGCCACAACCACAGCGACCTTTCTCGTTGGGATTAACGAAGTCGAAGCCAGAATTGAGATCGTCGGTTTTGTAGATCATTTGGCTGCCGATCAAAAACATTGAAACTTTTGGATCGATAAAAACTTGTACGCCTTCGCGCATTACAACATCGTCGAATTTGGAAATGTTTTTATCTTTGATCGCATATTCGATTGTGTAAGAAAGGCCAGAGCAACCACGGGTGCGCACACTTACCTTAATCCCTTCACACGGCTCTTTTCGTGCAGCCAGAAGTTCGTGTATTTCTTTAAAAGCATCATCGGTGATGGTGAGGTAGTCGACGATGGCGTTGCCTGTTTCAGAGAATTTAAGCTGCATTCTTGTGTTTTTTGTAATCCTCAATCGCCGCCTTTATCGCCTCTTCAGCAAGAACTGAGCAGTGAATTTTTACCGGAGGAAGTGACAGCTCTTCGGCGATTTGGCCGTTGGTAATCTTTGCCGCCTCGTCGATTTTTTGTCCTTTGATCCATTCGGTTGCAAGTGAGCTTGAAGCAATCGCTGAGCCACATCCGAAGGTTTTAAATTTTGCATCGGTGATAATTCCGTCATCAGAAACTTTGATCTGCAATTTCATTACATCTCCGCAAGCTGGCGCGCCAACTAGGCCGGTGCCAATATTTTTTTCGTCTTTAGCGAATGATCCAACGTTTTGTGGATTTTCGTAGTGGTCTAAAAGTTTTTTTGAGTAAGCCATTTTAATGTCCCTTCCATTCAATTGATTTTAAATCGATTCCGTCCTGCATCATCTCCCAGAGTGGGCTTAAGTGTCGGAGTTTGTCGACTTTACTAGCGATTAAGTTGATTGCGTAATCCACTTCTTCTTCGGTTGTGAAGCGGCCGATGCCGAAGCGAATTGATGTGTGGGCGAGTTCGTCAGAAACTCCTAAAGCGTGTAAAACATAAGAGGGTTCGAGTGATGAAGAAGTGCAAGCAGAGCCACTAGAAACCGCTAGATCTTTGATCGCCATGATCATCGATTCACCTTCTATTCCGGCGAAAGAGAAATTTAGATTCCCGATGTAACGTTGTTCTAGATCGCCGTTTAAATAGACGTGAGTAAGCTTTGTCACGCCATCAAAAAGTTTGTCGCTGAGTTTTTTGATGTGATCGTGATCTTTCTGCATTTCATTTTTTGCAATTTCTGAAGCTTTACCGAGGCCGACAACAAGAGGAGTTGGAAGCGTGCCGGCTCTGATTCCGCGCTCTTGTCCGCCGCCGGAGAAAATTGGTTTTATGCGCACTCTTGGTTTACGACGAAGGTAAATCGCGCCGATGCCTTTTGGGCCGTAAATTTTATGACCAGAGATGCTCATCAAGTCGATATTCATCGCGTTAACATCGAGAGAAATCTTGCCGAAGGCTTGTGCGGCGTCAGTGTGGAAAAATGTGCCTTTCTTGCGGCAAAGCGCGCCAATTTCTGCGAGAGGCTGAATAACGCCGATTTCATTATTCACCGCCATGATCGAAACGAGGCAAGTTTTATCGGTGATCGTGACTTCAAGTTGTTTGAGATCGACCAATCCGTTTTGTTGAACTTGAAGAAAGGTAACAGAAAAGCCTTCTTGCTCTAAGTCGCGTACGGAGTTAATTACGCATTTATGCTCAGTTGCGATCGTGATTACATGATTTTTTCCAGTTGCTCCGTAGAAATGCGCAACGCCTTTGATCGCGATGTTATTTGATTCAGTTGCACCTGAAGTGAAGAAGATTTCTTTCGAATCTGCTCCAATCAAATCGGCTACATTTTTACGCGCGATCTCAACCATTTCTTCTGCTTTCCAGCCGAGAGAATGTGTGCGTGAATGAGGATTGCCGTAGTCATTTTTCATACAATCAATCATCACTTCAACCACGCGTGGATCCATGGGGGTTGTGGATTGGTAGTCGAGATAAATGGGAAGTTTAACTGTCATTTTTCTTTTTAGTTATAATTGGTATCTAGTCATTCCCGCCTTCGCGGAGATAACAACTTACTTATTTTTTTCGTAAAATTTGCTCCAAACTTCGAAGAATTTTTCGACTTCATCGCGAGTGTTTTCTGGCGCAAGACTAACGCGAATTGCGCTTGTAGAAAATTCTTTCGCAATGCCCATCGCCTTCAAAATTCTTGATTCGGTTGAGCTGCCAGAAGAGCAGGCTGGGCCTGCGCTCACGCAGATTTTATTTAAGTCGAAATTAATTAACTGAGTTTGTGCGTCGCAGTTGCGAGTAGCGATGTAGCTAGTATTTGGAAGGCGCGCCACGTTATCGGCGAAAATTTTTGTATCAGTGCCAGCAATATTTTTGATTTTTTCTTCAAGTTCATCGCGCAATTTTTTTACGTTTTCGTAAGTGAAAATTTTTGCGCTGGCAATTTTACAGGCAGCACCAAAACCGGCTATTCCTGCGATATTAGTGGTTCCGGCGCGTTTTGATTTTTCTTGCTTCCCGCCATAAATCAAAGGTTTGATGTCGAGACCTTTGCGTATTAAAAGTGCGCCAAC
>CAMBES010000126.1 GCA_945865855.1 Rhizobium sp. Q54
GTTTGTTAATCTTGATTATTCAGCCGGTCGAGCAAAGTCGAAACCTCTAAAGCATTAGTTAGTAAAATTATGAATGTTTATAGTGAAGGATCTTGGTCAAACCAAGTTGTCGAACTTTTACAGAAATGATGAAATAAAAATTGAGTAAAAATTAAGAAAAAAGCTCCTTCAATTTAATCATTTCTACGCAGGCATTTGCCGCGAATCCTCCTTTATCTTTCTTTGCAGGATCTGCACGCTCCAAGGCTTGCTGCTCATTTTCAACGGTAAGAATTCCGTTGGCAATTGGCAATTTTGCTTTTATTGCAATATCGTTCAAGCCGCGCGCGCTCTCGCCGGCGACAATGTCGTAATGCGAAGTTTCACCGCGAATTACGCAACCCAGCGCAATATAGCCGACGTATTTTTTACTCTCTTTTACGAAAGCGATTACCGCAGGAATTTCCAAAGCTCCCGGCACTGTAATCACTTCAAACTCATAACCAAGTTCAGTAATTTTTTTTGTCGCACCGGCAAGTAAAAGTGCAGAAATATTTTGATAGAAAGTTGCCTGGATGATTAGAATTTTTTTCATTTTCTTAAAAAATTAAAACTTGTTGAGCCGTATTTCCTGCTCTCGAGTAAAGTTAAAGGCGAAAAACTTTTTGGCTCTTTTCCTGATTTCATTTCAACAACGAGAAGAGTTTTTTCGTGAATAAAATTTTTCTCGAGAAGATTTTTAATAATCGGCAGAGAATCTTCAGAATAAGGTGGATCAAGAAAAATAAGATCGAACTCATTTTTATTTGCTAATAAATTTCTCGCGTCAGCGCAAATAATTTCAGCGTCGCTTTCAACTTTCAGTAGCTCGGCATTTTTCTTCACCAACTCCAAATGCTCGCGATTATTATCGATAAAAGTAACGAATTTTGCCCCACGTGAAAGCGCTTCAAAGCCAATAGAGCCGCTTCCACAGCAAAGATCTAAGATCTTTGAATCGATTAATTTAAAATCTAATCCTTTGGCTAATCCCTTGGCTAATCCCTTGTCGAATTTACCAAAAGATAAAATATTAAATAAAGCCTCGCGATTCTTGTCTGTTGTAGGACGAAGCGATTTTAGGTGATCAGATTTTAGCAAATTTCTGCCGCGAAATTTTCCGGTGATTATTCTCATTTTTAATTTTTCTATTTTTTAAAACACCCGCAGTTCGAGCGAAGTCTGGTGCTGCGCTTGAATTACAAATTCTAGAACCGCGCTTTATCCGCATAATAAACGCCAAGTAATTTCACATTCTGCGAAAAAAATCCTAACTCTTCTAAGGCTAGTGCAACGTTTTTTTGCTGCGGATGACCTTCGATCGAAATAAAAAATTGCGCTTGTTTTGAAACACCGCCCGGAATGTAACTTTCTAATTTTAACATGCTCACGCCATTTGTTGCGAAGCCTCCTAGTGATTTATAGAGAGCGCCGGGGATGTTACGGATAGTGAATAAAAGCGTAGTAATTGTTGGGGCTATTTTTTGATCAACCAATCTCGCTTCTCTAGAAATAACGACAAAAACCGTAACATTGTCGTTGCCAGAATCTTGTAGATTTTCTTCAAGAATTTGAAGTCCGTACAAATCCGCTGCGGCTTTTGAGCAAATTGCGGCTTTAGTTTTATCCTTACTTGCAGCCACAAATTTCGCCGCTTCAGCCGTGTTTGAAAATTCAGTGATTTTCATTCCAAGTTTGCGCAAATTATTCTGACATTGCTGCAAAGCCTGCGGATGAGACAAAACCTCTTTCACCTCTTCAAGCTTTGCGCCAGAAAGAGCGGCAAGATTGTGCGAAATCGGAAAAAAATGCTCAGCGACAATCGAGACCCGATGTTTTTGCAACAAATCGTGAATTTCTGAAACGCGCCCAGCATAAGAATTTTCTAGTGGAATCATCCCAAATTCCGCCTCGCCATTTTCAACCGCAGCAAAAACATCGTAAAAACTTGGAAAAGATTTCCCTTCTAAATCGGAATAAAATTTCTGACAAGCGAGGTTTGAATTAGCACCAAACGTGCCTTGGAAGGCGATTATTTTTTTGTTCATGCGATTGACATTGATTAAGTGAATCTCGATGATCCCCGCCAAATCCACTAAAATCAACAGTTCACAAGCTTCCAATGACAAAAAAATGGACTCCAAATTCCTGGAGAAGTCTTTCAATCAAGCAGCAACCAACTTACGAAAATCAGGCACAACTTAAAAAAGCCGAGAATCAACTTTCTAGTTTTCCGCCTTTAGTTTCTTCAGATGAAATTGAAAAATTAAAAGCCGAACTCGGTCAAGTTGCACGAGGTGAAGCGTTCTTGCTTCAAGGCGGAGACTGCGCAGAAAGTTTCGAAGAATTTTCGCACGACAATCTCAAGGGTTTTTTTCGCACAATAATGCAAATGACGATTGCCTTAATGTATGGCCTTAAAAAACCAATCGTAAAAGTCGGTCGCGTTGCCGGGCAATACGCCAAGCCAAGATCGCTTGATGCAGAAACAATCGATGGAATCTCTCTTCCCGCCTATCGCGGCGACATCGTTAATGGAATTGTTTTTGACAAAAATTCGCGCCAAGCTGATCCGCAACGCTTGATTGATTCTTACTTTTATTCTGCCGCATCTTTGAATCATTTACGCTGCTTAGCTCTGGGCGGTTACGGCAATTTAGAAAAAGTTAATAAGTGGAATGAAGAATTTTCACACAGCCTAACGAGCAAAAAAAATACCGAAGAGCTGATTTCTAAAATCAACGACCACATGCATTTTATGAAGGCCTGCGGACTTAATTCAAAAACAATTCCGCAACTTACTACGGCGAGTTTTTTTACTTCGCACGAAGCGCTTTTGCTAAACTACGAAGAGGCGTTTACGCGAAAAAACAAAGATAATGGAAAGTTCTACGACCTCAGTGCTCACATGCTGTGGATTGGAGATCGTACCCGTCATCCCGACGAAGCTCATGTTGAATTTATGCGCGGAATTTCTAATCCAATCGCCTTCAAGGTTGGGCCTTCGATTAGCAAAAATGATTTGTTAAAGCTGCTCGAAGTTTTGAATCCAGAAAATGAAGCGGGTCGTATTACTTTGATTTCCAGAATGGGTGCCGCAAAAGTTGAAGAATTTTTACCGCCTTTAGTCGAAGCAGTAAAAGCTGCAGGAGCTTCTGTAATATGGTCTTGCGATCCGATGCACGGCAATACAAT
>CAMBES010000127.1 GCA_945865855.1 Rhizobium sp. Q54
AGATTCTACAAAAATCTTCGCTAAAACTTTCTTTAGGCAAAATGACTTTGCCACATTTGCTCGCGCGAGTAATTTTAATCGAACAAATTTACCGCGCCGAGACCATTATTTCTGGGCATCCGTATCACCGAGAGTAATTTTCATTTCAGAAGCGCCCTCACCTTCAGCAGAAATTTTTGCTTCGTAGCTACGAATGTAACAAAGCGCGTTTTTCTTTTCTTCGCAGTAGTAAATTGTGCCTTGAAGTAAGTATTTTTTGTCCGAGAGCATTTTTGGTAATTTTATTGCTTTTTCCCTCACCGCATTCCAATCAAAACTTGCAACCAAATCGGCTTTTTTACTACCTGTTAGCTCAAGCAGGTTAATAAAGCTCGGGCCTTCTTCATTGATCTTCCAACCAGCTTGCAAATCAATTTTGAGTGGAATTTCTTCGTTACGTTTAACAATTAATTTCTTCAGCGTTTGCAGATTTGGTAAATATTCCAAGAAGCCTTCTTTTGGTAATTTTAATGGCGGCATTACGTCTAAAATTTCCACATTCAAATTGCCGCGATTAATCGACAAGATGCGGTTATTGTTAGAATCAACTAGGTAAAAACGATCAAGCACGGCAACAATTCCCTCGGGTTCGTCGAGCTGAATTTTGATGCCGGTGAAATTATTCAATTTTTTTCTGGCGAAATCGAATTTACGAATTTTGTGATTGTAGCTGTCGACAATATAGGCGCCGGTGTCGTCAACTAAAAGGCCTAGAGGGTGCTGAAGATCAGAATTGAGCAAAGTCTTAACTTCTCCATTCTGATCAACTACGCGAAAGGAAGAATTAAAAGCGTCAATAAAATAAAGCTTGCCGCCAAAAGCTGAGAGATCCGCCGTTTGTGCAAGATCAGATGCAAGCGCAGCAACGGTTTGATTCTTTAGGTTGTAGGTAAGAATTTGATTACTACCTGCATTGGCAATCGCGATCGTGTTTTTGTTGGGAAAAAATTCAAGATCACTTGGGAATGAAAGATTGACGTCTTTGGCTTCCAAAATGGATTCAATCACCCGCCCTTTAACTCCAGAGCCAATCAGGGTTTCTACGGTTCCTTCTTTAAAATTAACTACGCGTAGAGCGTTATTTCCAGAGTCGGCAACGTAGAGATTATTTCCGTCAAAAAGTAATCCGTGTGGATCGCTAAAAGCAGCAACTTCAAAATTTCCATCGATAAATCCATCTTTGCCAGAACCGATTTTAACAATGATGTCGCCCGTCAATGAAGAAACGACAATATTGTTTTGAGCGCTATTCGCGATGAAAAATGCTGGAAGGTGGCGCGATTTATAAGAAAAATTTGCCGCGTATTCGATTTTGGTTGGAAAGCTCAAAACATTGCCAATCGTATTGTAGCGCTCGAGCAAAATTGGTAGAGGCTCGCGAGTGATTTTAGTTTGGTATTTTGTCAGTAGTTTTTTGACGTCGATTTTAATCTGATCTAGTTCATCTGGGCCAGAGTAGAGTTTTTCTAGATTGCCATTCGGGCCAATAAGTGCAAAGCTCGGCCAGGCTTTAACTTTAAAATCATTCCAAATTTTTAATTGAGGATCATTAACAACAGGAAAGTTAATGCCGTATTTAAGCACCGCCTTCTTGACTGCAGAGCTATTTGAATCATTGGTAGAATGGGCAGAGTGAACGCCAATTACGAGTAATTTACTGCCGAAACGCTCTTCAAATTTTTTAATTTCTGGCAGGGCTTGGATGCAGGTAACGCAAGAGTAAGTCCAAAAATCGAGGAGTATTACGCGACCCTTAAAATCATCGAGCGCAAGTGGACGCGAGACATTGAACCATTCTTGATTTGGTTGAGCAGCCAATTTGGCAATGTCAGAATTTTTGAAATTCGCAAAAATGAATAGGCGCGCAAGCAGCGTAAAAACGATCCACAAGACAACTATGGCCGTGGCAATGAGGAGTAAGAGAGACTTATCTTTATGACTTAGTTGCATTGGAAAATTATGCAGGGGAATAAAAACACCTCCTTGTCAAAAGGCTTGAACCGAGTGACTCTTAAGCATTACCTCAAGAGTCACTCGAAGCCTTAATGAAATTCAAGGATGACGGAATCGTTAGAAAACGATTTCACCATTTCTTGCCTTCTTTCTTCTGGCAACACTTTCATCAACTCTTCTTTTAATTTTTTCTGAAGGTTTTTCGAAAGCTTTTCTTCTTCTGGCCTCTTTAACGACGCCTTCTCTTTGAGATTTTTTTCTAAAAGTACGAATCGCCATTTCGAGATTTGACTTACCGTGAACTGAAACTTCCATTTTAATTTACCCCCTTTTGGTCTATGCTAAAAATTAATTAAACTTGTGGATCGATCCAAGAGATGTTGCCATCTTTTCTGTGATAAACCACGTTTATACGCTTATTCTTACTGTTCATGAAGACTAGAGCTGGAAGGTTTGCCAGATCCATTTTCATAATTGCCTCATCAATCGAAAGCTCTTCGATTTCAGTGGTTTTTTCAGCAACAATTTTGTGTGACTCATCGATTTTTTCTTCCTCTTCTTCGCTTTCCATTTCGGCGAATACGTCGTAATTCAGAGGAGGAAGCACGTATTTAGTAGCATCAAGAGCTTTGTAATTTGGCTCAAGTGATTTTAATCCCGCGCCGTAACGACGGTAATTTTTAATTTTACGCTTGTAGCGACTCAACTGCTTTGCTGTACGTTCGCAAGCTTCATTGAATGCTCCGTAAGCATCTCCAGCCTCGCCGTCAGACTTGACTACGATTCCACCTTTAACACCTTCATTTACAACCAAGGTTACTTTAAAAATGTGACCATCTTTGGCAAAATGCACTTCAGCACTTACCGCGTGATCAAAATATTTTTTGACCGCTTTAGTTAAATTTTCTTCGACATATTGAGTCAGTGATTGACCAACATCTGTATGTGCTCCAATGACGCGTATTTGCATATTTTAACTAGTTTGAAATTTGATTGATTACGTATTGGAGAATTCCGCCACGTTTGAAATATTCAACTTCGTTACTGGTGTCGATGCCGCAAACTAATGTGACTTCACGTTTAGAGCCGTCTGATTTAGTGATGATGCAAAGTATGTCTTGCTTCGGATGGATGCTAGAAGTGACTCC
>CAMBES010000128.1 GCA_945865855.1 Rhizobium sp. Q54
GGTTTTCTACCCAGCCACGCACAACTTGCTCATCAGAAAGATTGTGAAGATGTTGCAACAAAAGCAGTCCGATCATTAAGCGGATTGGCTTTGGAGGTTGACCGCCGACACTTCCATTCGATTGATAAAGATCAGAAAATTCAGACTCCAAACTGTCCCAAGGAATCAAGCGGGATAAAATCATAAGCTCATTTTTCTGATTCAACTGACCACTCAACCTTGGTTGAACCCAGATCCGTCATTAGAATCACGTCATTATCTCTACTAACCCTTAATTATATTAACCTCGTTCTGCGCTCCGCTCCGTCAGCGTATGCATGCTACGCGTCCGGTGCGGTGCTCGCTCGCGGCTAATAGAATTAAGGCTTAGCGAGATACTGTCGCAATTCTAATGACGGATCTGGGTTGAAACAATTCGTCCTGACGATTATCAATCCGAGATGCCTTCATGACTTTTTTGCTGAATTTTACTAAATTATTTGCCAGAAAATGAGGGACGACCACTCGATTTCTGGCAAAAAAAGATAGTTAAAAAGTTCTGTGAAGGCAAGTGGAATATGGGGTGGGGAGGTATTTCAGGATGGACTAGTTAAGCGGCCTACAAAAGATCAACCACCTTCTCAATCATTACGTCTCCGAGCTCTTCGGGTGATTTAATTGCGGTTGAATTGCGGTAAAAATCATCAGTGCTGTGACCGATACCAATGCCTACAATCTCAACCCTTCTCGATTTCTCGATTTTTTTAATAACGTGATGCAGATGTTCAGTTAAAATGTCTTTGTCATTGGCAGAATTGGTTGAGTCGTCAACTGGCGTGCCGTCGGAGATTACTAATAAAATTTTTCTTTTCTCGCTTTGTTGCATCAAGCGTGAGCGCGCGAAAAGCAAGGCTTCGCCGTCGATATTTTCTTTAAGCACCCCTTCTTTCAACATCAATCCCAAGTTGGTTTTTGCCTTCTTAAATTTCTGATTGAAATGCTTGTAAATGACGTGACGCAACTCATTTAAGCGACCGGGATTGCTTGGTCGACCCGAACTTTCCCATAGTTTACGCGCTCTTCCGCCTTTCCAGTCTGAAGTGGTGAAGCCAATAATTTCGGTTTTAACAGAAAATTTTTCCAAAATTTCAGCAATAATTTCGCAAGCAAGAGCCGCCATCACAATAGGTTGACCGCGCATCGATCCCGAATTATCGAGAAGAATAGTTAGCGCGGTATCTTGGTATTGGTGATTTTTACTATTCACCCAAACATCGTCAGAGAGCGGACTTGTGACCAATCGCGTGAGTTTTTTACGATCTAAAATTCCGCGCGAAGAATCAAACTCGAGAAGAAAATCTCGCTTAGAAAGTAACTTTCTTTTCAGCTTTAGAGTCATTTTTTTTGAAGTCGTGGCGAGCTTGACGAGACGAAGGTCGAGTTGATCACGCAATGTTTTAAGCTCTTGTTTGCTCGTCAATTTTTGCGGAAAAACCACTTCGTCAAATTTTGTCGTGTAGATTTTGTAAGCCTTTTTGAATTCGATTTTATCTTCTTTAGCAGTTGATTTTTCTAGGCCGAGCTTCATCGAAATAGAGTTTTCAACTCCTTCTTTACCCTCACTTTGAACTGAACTTTTTGACTGACTCAAAGACTCAGTCACGCCATCGGACTCAACTTCAGACTCAATGTTTTCTTGGTTTGAGCTTGGTGAATCATTTTTTGATTCACTCTTTTTTTCCTCTGCTTCTTTTGATTCCTCTGCTTCTTCTTCTTTTTTTAACATCTCAAGAAGCCTTGCTACTCCTTGGGCGAAAGCAGATTGATCCGAGGTTTTTTTACTAAGATTTTTTATTTCGCGGATGATTTTTTTGCTGAGATTTTTTTCGATGGCATTGGAAAAATCTTGAGAAAAAATTTCATCAAGAAGGATTAGTGAGAGATTTTTTTGGATTCCCGCTTTCTCAAGAGCGGCAGAAAAAGGCTCGATTATGTCCGATGAAAGATCATGCCTAATTTTTTCTAGAATATTTTGTGCGGCGCCGCGGTAGATGTTTTTTACTTCGGCAATTACGCGGACTCTCTCAAATTCATCGAAAAATTCTTGCTCACTTTCTTGGCGATGAATTGATGAGTCATGAAAAAGAATATAGCATGCAGCTAGATCTGTAGAGGCGCGGAAGTGTTTAGAAATTTGCGGAACTTCGATTCTTTTTTTGTCACCAGCTAATCTTTGATTCCAAGTAAAAAAATTATTTTGAATTTCATCAATAAATTCTACTTGCACGGATTCATCAGCCACCAAGGCGCGCAGAGTTTCGATTAATACTTCTTGGGTTTGTGAATCTAACTTTGACATTGCTTCAAAACAGAATTTGCCCCGCCGTTATTTATTAATTCACGCGCTAACGAAATTCCTTCTTCGACATTATTCACGCGTCCTACAAGTTTTAAGGCAAAAGCTGAATTGAGCACAACAATATCTTGGTAAGCAGATTTTTCGCCTTGCAAAAGTGCAATTAATTTTTGCGCATTATATTTTGGATCAGCGCCGCGCAAGGCTTCGAGGGTAACTTTTTTTAGGCCGAATTTTGTTGGATCGATTATTTCTTCGCGGCCACCGCTAAGTAAGTAAGAATTGTCGGTAAGAGTGATTTCGTCCATTCCATCAAAACCGTGAAGGATGAAATTAGCAGAATTAAGGCAAGCAGCCATTTTTTGCATCACGTCGTAACGCGAAACGCCGATGAGTTGAAAGCGCGTATTTGCCGGATTTAGTAAGGGTCCAAGAAAATTAAAAATCGTTGGAACGCCGAGAGATTTACGAATCGCGGCAACATTTTTCATCGCCTCGTGGAAGAAGGGGGCGAAGATGAAAGCGAGATTTTTTTCGCGAAGATTTTGCTCGATTTCGGCGACGTTTGGAGAAATTTTTATTCCCAGTTCCGAGAAAATATCCGCCGAACCCGAGAGTGAAGAAATCGCTTTATTTCCGTGCTTAGCTACCGGAATTCCTGCTGCAGCGACTATGAAACAAACTGCGGTTGAGATGTTGAGAGTGTTGAGTTTGTCACCTCCTGTTCCGCAAACATCAA